>NZ_JCACKG010000183.1:0-92150 GCF_059505265.1 Myxacorys chilensis
GCGTGGCTTGCGGTTGTTTTCTTCTGTTCTCTCAACTTAACCCGCAACTTGGATTTTTTACATGCTCAGAGGCGAATGCTTCTCGTTCAATGATGAGAGATTCAGCGTTCCTGAGCAGGTAGCAGAGGCTCGATCATAGACAGTAGCTGAGGGATATCGTCCTGAATTACGCCCCAAATTTCATCGACCTCGACACGATCGTATTGATGAGTCAGGATGTCTCGCATTCCGGCAATTTCCCGCCAAGGAACTGCGGGATGCTGATTACGGAAGTCAGCAGATAGCCGCTTAACAGCTTCTCCAATCACAACAATTTGATAGAGGATGGCAGACTGCTTCTCTAGATTTGCCGCCAGTTCTGTCTTCTCTAAGCCTTGAGAAAATTGCAGGATCAGTTGGGCAGCCTTGGCAATATCCAGTAACGAGGCGCTATCTCGTAACATAGATTACCTGAGCCGTCTCCAAAATCTCTTTGCGACGAATCCAGTTATGGCTCGTCTCAATCGCATGTTTGCTAACTAGGTCGACTTCGCGCCCCAGCAGATCTTCCAACTCGTATTTCATTTTTGCTAATGCCATTAGTCCCCGTTTTGCATCTGGGGCAAAGGTGACAAGGATGTCAATATCACTGTCGGGACAGAAATCGTCTCGCAGAACAGAACCAAACAGGCCAAACTCACTGATCTTCCAGCGTTGGCAGAATTCAACCAGCTTGTCTTCAGGAAGTTGAATATTGAGCGTGAGCATGATTTAACCTTCTGGATCAGTTTATTCCCAACGATATTCAGTCTTCGTTTGAAGCTCTTGAAGTACCTGTTGATGCGTCGAAGCAAAGCAATAGTCACATTTGTATCAAGCAGGTAACGATTACCACTCATCTCTTAATACCCGTTGGATGGCGATCGCATCTCCCCGCCATTGCAATGTCCCTGCTAGATCCGAAAAGTCATACTTATGAGATGCAGTAGGTGTGGATGAAGCGGGATTGATCACCAAAACTAATTCAACCTCACCGAGTGGTAATTGCGTTGGTACATTGAGCCGAAGATGCCCGTTGGCGTCAATCTGACCAATCAAAGTGAGAGTTTGCATCATTTATATTTCCAGAGTGACCCTCGATCTGCTGAAGCAGATATTTTGAAGCGATCGCATCTATGCTGCCTTTATTCTATGCCTTCACCTGATTTCAGTGTTGATCTCCCGCTTCAATAGATCCACCCACTCCGCAGCAACTCAGCAACGCTGACGCCCATCGCCACCGATCCTCGTGGAGTATGGGGAGCCTCACCATCAAACGCTTCTGAAATAGCATTGAGACAGCCTTCATTCTCAAAATGAGCAATTAACGGCTGCAAATCAAACCCCAACGGTAGATCCAAGCAGAAGCGAGACCACGCTCGAAAGAAAGAGCCTAGAAGCCAACTCCAAACGACTCCTTGATGGGCAGACTTCGGCGTGCCATCGTAACATCCGATGTAGTCTGGATGAGTGGGATCAAGCGATCGCAGCCCATAAGGAGTGAGCAAGCGATCGCGAGCAACCTGCAACACTCGCCGCGAGTACTGCGGCGAAAAGGCACAATGCCGCAGCGAAAGCGCCAACACCGCATTGGGGCGAATTGCTGGATCGCAGCGATCGTCTGGCTCAATGCCATCAAATAGATAGCCACAGTCTGCATTCCAAAATCGTTGAAGCGACTCTTTAACCTGCTCGGCTTGCTGACCATAGCGACGGGCTTGGTTGGCTAAGGCAAGATTATCTTGCTCTTGCTGGCTCAACCGCTCTGCCCACTCCCTCGCCCAACATAACGACGAATACCACAATGAATTAACCTCAATGGGTTTACCGCATCGTGGGGTAACAGGCTGATGATCAATCACTGCATCCATCCAGGTCAGCGCAGCCGTGTAGGTTCGTAGTTCCCCCTGAGAGTAATTGCTCCACGTCAACAACCCATCCGAGGCATCTACACGGATGTTGTGCAGCGTTCCAACTGTAAAGGACTTATAGATCTGATTCACCACTGGGTACTGCTGCACCAAAAAATCCCAATCCTGACTCGCTTCGAGGTATAACCCCAGAGTTTCAATCCACCAAAGCGATGTATCAATACTGCTATAAATTGGTTTACCGTCAATTTCTGCAAATCCGTTCGGAATCAAGCCTTGATAGCAATAGTTACTCAACATTGTGAGAATACTGCGGGCAAGAGAAAAACGGCGAGGGGTGAGCGCCATACCAGGAAGGGCGATCAGCATGTAGCGTCCGCGATTCGCGCAAGGCGCAACGCCGCAGGAGCCGTGTCCGCTTGGATAAGCCTCAAGCAGCGTAGGACTCGCAGCGACGGCCCGAAAGGCTAAGAAGCGATCGCTCGCTTGCAGCAGCTTTTGGTGAAAAGAAGCCCCCTCTCCCAGACTTGACAGTGAAAATTGTTCCTGCAACCGGGCTTGCTCCATTTGAAGTGTCTGATCAAACACGTCAGAATCTAAGCGGGGCGCGCCTGCTTCAGCCCAACCGACTCTGGCTTCTAGCGTTACCGTTTCTCCTGGCTGTAGCTGCACCGTCAGATATCCCGGACTGTAGAGATCTTCAGAAATCCCACCCTTTCTTGAAGATTGATGGAGCCAATCGGGTGCTGCTTTAGAGTAGTCAAAATTCCAGTACCATGTTCCGTCAGTGCAATAGTGTCCCCGACTCCAACGCACTGACCAAGGCGTTCCGGCATATCCACCTGGTTGAGCTTGTAGCCGCACCTCTTGATCTCTCACAATCTGCAACACCTGCATCTTTGAAGCCGCTTGGTGTAACTGGTTTAAGCCGCGATCGCCGATTACAAGCCGCAATCGGAGGATTGCAACAGAGTTGCCGCTGTAGCTGTATCGAATCAGGAGACGGTGATCTAGCTGGGGCACGGATGAACCGTTATCGGTTAGGCCGTAGGGCATGAGGAGCTGGCGGCTCAGCGACCAAGCGTTTGTTTGCCACTGCCAGATTGGAGTGGGAGCAAGCGTAAAGGAGTTTAGAAACTGGTATCCTTTAGGCGAAACGTTCCCATCGCGCCACACATTTGTTCCGAGTGGATAGACAGATCCAGCAATTTCTAAGCTGGCATCTAAGTGAGATAGCAGCAGGGTGCAACGATTGGGCGGGTCGAGGGCAGCGACTAACCAGCCTTGGGCACTGCGCGTTCGGGCATCACAGAGGGTTCCACTGGCAAAACTGCCGAGCCCATTGGTGAGGAGCCACTCGCGAGTGTTTAGAGAAGATGTAAGGTCGGTAGACGAATTAGGGTCGGGTAGAGAAGACAAAGGTAGATGCCAAAACCGTTCTGTTCACTAGCTATACCGTGTTTTTGGCTCTCAGTCTCTATTCTCATAGTTTCTTCATCCCCTATCCCTAATTTTTATGTCAAAATCGTTATGACTATGATATAGTCGTAACAGTTCGTTAAATATCGAATTACGGCGATAAGCTGAGATGTGCATAGTGGCATGTTTGTCTGCTGTGCCTACGCAACCGTAGATGCATTGTTAAGGAGAACGTTTTTCATGGCTCAAGAAGGATGTTTGCGCGTCGGTCAGGCTGCCCCTGACTTTACTGCAACCGCTGTGGTTGACCAAGAATTTAAAACAATCAAGTTGTCTGACTATCGCGGCAAATACACGGTTCTATTCTTCTACCCGTTGGATTTTACGTTTGTTTGTCCGACTGAGATCATTGCCTTTAGCGATCGCTACGACGAATTCAAGTCTCTCAATACAGAAGTGTTGGGTGCCTCGGTCGATAGCGAATTTTCTCACCTCGCCTGGATTCAGACCGATCGTAAAGCAGGTGGTATTGGTGATATTGCCTACCCGCTTGTTTCAGATATCAAGAAAGAGATCAGCACTGCCTACAATGTGCTTGATCCGGATGCTGGAGTCGCTTTGCGTGGCTTATTCATCATTGACAAAGATGGCGTGATTCAACACTCGACGGTCAACAATCTTTCGTTTGGTCGCAGTGTAGATGAAACGCTTCGCACTCTGCAAGCAATTCAGCACGTTCAATCTCACCCGGATGAAGTCTGCCCCGCAGGCTGGCAGCCTGGTGCTCAGACGATGAATCCTGACCCGGTGAAGTCGAAAGAATTTTTTGCGGCAGTTTAGCGAAAGGAGTAGGTACAAGGTACGAGGAAGAGATTTCTAAGTATCTTGTCCCTTTCGCCTCTTATCGAAAATAGTTCTAGTTCCCAGGCTCATTACAGCTTGGGAACTTGTTCTTTAAGGAGATAAGTTGACTGAGTTGACTTTGAATTTAGCAACGCCTTCAGGGTTTACCTTCTGCAAAAACTTAATTGACTGCTTGCGAATTTGACTGCCATGTTTGACCTAAACTGTCATATCAATCAATTCTTCATTGTTACTGAGCAATTGCTGGTGCTGATTTGGTATTGCTCGATCATGCAAAGGTAGCGCGATCGCTATGATGATATTGAAAAGTTTCGGGGAAAATGCCTATGAGGGTGAGAAAGTCGGTGTATCTCAGTTGGAATTTTTATTAACGTCAGTTGCCATAACGGAGAAACGCAGCGGCGGAAGATATCCTTGAACTCAGCATCAACGGCTTTCGTCCGCTGCCGTGGCATGTTAGGCAAGTTCACAACAGGATGAACTAGAAACACGCTGATGTTAAAAACTCTTCAAGTTCATAGAAATCAATAGATTCTACATCGTTAGGATAAATCATTACCGTGAGCTTTCTGGTAATGAATTTTTCTTTTGAAGCAACAATGAACGAAGTAATAATTAATTTTACTAACGCCATCCGGGGAAGACCTGTACGAGCCAAGTCTGCTCCAATAATTGGGATAGAAACATCAATACTATGCCCTTTCAAGCGAATTTCTTGCCAAAGCTTACTGAGCGATTGCCAAACAAAGTCTACGTTGGATTGAACAGTCATGTCATTGCTCATATATCCATAAGCAGTCAGGAAATAACGTTTGTCATGGGAACCCAGAGTAATGGTAGTTCCGATAGGGTAGCGCCAAGTTTTACCTAAACTTTTATTGGGTTCCTTAGTACGTAAATGGTTATAGGTTTGGAGAGCATTTTCAGTATCTGCATCAATTCTTGAACGATCACTGCCATAAATTCTTTGAAGAAATTGTCCTTGAATACTAGAAGGTTTAATAATTTCCCCTAATTCCGTATCGAACACATCATTGAATCCGATAACTAAATGCCCTGGCTGGTTAAAAAGATTGCCTATTTTAATCTCAATTTCTGAATCAGGAGAAGATAAAGCTCTACAAACTGAGATACGTGGAAATCGTTGAATAAAAGCAATACCTAATGCTAAGGTAGCAAGCCATAGATATCCTGCCCACCCAAAACTCAATTTCTCTGGAAAGAAAAGCGCGCCTGGTTCAGTTAGTAGCCATAATAAACCAAAATTATTAATGAATGAACTGCCTAGTCGCTTAAGTCCAACTTTCTTAAAAAGATTAAGGTAGATGCTGTTTTTCATTGCTTTGTATTTAGAGAGCTAGGTTGGTTGATTGAAACGATTAAGCAGCTCCCGATAACTTATTACCTTCTGCCCAGTCTTTGCAAGTTGAACTATCTTGCTAATATATGCAGGAGCACCACCGCGACCAAAGTCCCAACGTATTTGGCTGGCAATCTCATCATATCTCTGGGCAACTGCCTCAAGTTCTTGGGTTCCATTAAAAAGGCTTGATATAACTCTTCCTAGCCTGCCTTGCTCTAAAACTGCTTCTTGAACAGCTTTGACAATAAACCTATTAGTCTCTGTACGCCAAGTGAATGAGCCACAGTAGGGATGTTCTCTATTTAGTTGAACAGATTTGAGAGAAACCAAAAACTCAAAAAGGTCAAACCAATCTAAATATCTTGCTTCTACTTCATTCGGATATAGTTTGTTTTTAAGGAGCGGAGCAAGGTGGTCACTAACAGGGGTGTATCTTCTATCAAACCCAGGTTCTATGAGCTTTTGTATATTGTGATAAAAAACATATCTTGGATCCACTGCCTCTACTAATTGCAATTCTCTATCATATTCTCGCGAATAAACTTGTCGCTCAATCACCTCTTTTAGAAAATTGATTTTGCCTGAGCGCAATGCAGAAATCCCAATCGAGTAAAATGTGAGTAATCCAGGATATGTCTTGATATAACTTACCCACTGATAACCATTTTCAAGCTTCCTTGTACTTAATTGCTCAACCCAATCACCAACAATTTCCGCCCAATCAATTGAAGTATTGTCTCCATACTTGCCAATGGATGAAATAGCAAATATAGAAGGAGTGGAAATGGTCTCAATGACCTGAGCAATTGCCGAGATATTCTCAGTAGTTGGTTGTTGATTGAACAGAGTAGACAAATCAGGAGAATTGAGAGCGCTTTGAATTTCAGCTATTTCTCTTTCCTTTACATCTTCCAAATCCTGTACACCAAACCGAGAATCGAGTAGCTGCTTAACAGTAGTCTGAGCATCAGCTAAAGTTATCAACGCAATGCTAAAGGTAGTGGGTCGTTGACCTGGTTGAATATCCAATCCAATTGCCTGCTCAGTAACTCTTGCTTCCTTCTCTGCTGCCCTTCTCTCTACATCCTCTCTTGCGACCTCTTGAATGACTGTTGTGATATGGCGAAAAACCTTTTCTTTGAATTCTGGAGTATTCCTATATAAACAAGTTAGCCCCCTCTGATTAAGTTCTTTTTTATACTGCTTAAGCTGTTCATACTGCTTTTGATCAACACTCGATAACGAAACAGGTTGATCAGAAAAGTAAACAATACATCTCTTCCCTTCAGCCGCAGCTCTCTCAATTTCTTCTACAGTCCCTGATTCAGCTTCAGGAGTTGGAGTACCAATACGAGTCCAGAAAACACCAATCAAGAGATCACAATTATCTACAAGTTGCCGATTAATAACAGCTTGTCCACGTTCTCTCAGATCCGGTGTAGCATCTGTTTCCCATCCAATGGGGAGCAAGACTATTTTCATAGACTCGCTATGCATCGAATTCCAACGAGCAACTTCCTCTCTGACTATGGCTCGCTCCTCAGCTACATCGCCTGGGCTGGCGATCAGAACACGGTATAACTTGGCTTCAACTGGCATACTACTATATATAGTCTTGAGACGCTAATAATTCTATATATAGCGTATAAATTTGTGGACTGTGTATTTTACTAAGGTGTAAACACGATTTTTATGCCTCAATCTAGAATTTTGACAGAATATGCCGTTAGTACTTTTGCCTCGTCTGCCTAACTATTACTTAATAGCCTGAAACTTTCTGCCTAAGATCCCCGTTTGGGGCACTTAGCCTGACACTATTTCTGCAAATATCTCTCACAAGAATTTTGAACAGACAGCTTCCATATTTCTTCTCTGAAAATTATTGTCTGTTAAAATAATCGCGGTCAATTTTTCTAGAAACGGTGCGCTTTGATTGGCAAGCCTTAGAGCATTCTCGAACAACGAGCGTTCCTCCTTGTCCTAATCGCTAGGTCAAAATTGCGCCACCCATGAGCCGCTGATAGCGATACTCCAATTCGGCTTTCATCGCTGCCCAGCGATCGAGGGTGGGATCTTTCTCCATCGCTTTTTCTGCTGCCCCTCGCGCCAGTTCCAGCACGTCTTGATCTTCAACTAAACTGGCTAACGCAAAATCCGGCAACCCCGACTGGCGAGTACCCAACACTTCACCAGGACCTCGGAAGCGCATATCCATCTCCGAAATAAAGAAGCCGTCTTGCGATTGTTCTAACACTTTCAATCGTTGGCGCGAGGTCTCGCTTTTAGAACTGCTCATGAGTAGACAGAACGACTGTGACCCGCCTCGACCGACTCGACCCCGAAGCTGATGGAGTTGAGACAATCCAAACCGCTCGGCATGCTCAATCATCATCACCGTTGCGTTCGGTACGTCAACACCAACTTCGACAACGGTAGTTGAGACTAAAATTTGCGTTTTGCCATCTCGAAACGCGGTGATCGCTTCGTCTTTTTCAGCAGAACTGAGACGACCATGCAGCAAGCCAATTGTAAAGTCAGGAAAGACTTCTTGGAGGTTCTGATGTTCGTCGATCGCAGACTTGAGATCTAATTTCTCAGACTCTTCAACCAACGGCAACACAATGTAAACCTGCCGTCCTTGAGCAATTTCACGGCGCATCAGTTCATACGCCTGCTGGCGATCGCGCCCTGTTAAAGCCGTCGTTTGAATCGGTTTTCGTCCGGGCGGCAACTCATCAATTTGACTCACATCTAAATCGCCGTGCAACGTTAACGCCAACGTTCGAGGAATCGGAGTTGCGGTCATGGTGAGAACGTGAGGATGTTCACCTTTTTGCTGGAGTCTAGCACGCTGCTGAACGCCAAATCGATGTTGTTCATCAATCACAACTAAGCCCAACCGCTCGAAGTTCACCGTGTCTTGAATCAGCGCATGAGTGCCCACGAGCAGCGGCAATTCTCCCGTTTCAAGTTGAGCATGAATCTCTCGACGCTTAGCCGCTTTTGTCGATCCGGTTAATAACTCAACAGGCAAATGCAATTGATTAAACCAAGTGACCAGTTTTCGATAATGCTGTTCCGCTAACACTTCAGTCGGAGCCATGAAGGCGGCCTGAAAGCCCGATTGAATTGCTGCCAAAATCGAGATCACAGCGACGACTGTTTTACCTGAACCGACATCGCCTTGCACCAGTCGATTCATCGGAACGGTTTTTTGAATGTCATTGAGGATATCATTCGTCACCCTAACTTGAGCATTCGTGAGTTTGAAAGGTAAGACATTGTAGAATTCGTCAACCAAGCGCCCGGTCGGAGCAAGCGCGGCGCTCGCTTGGGTCTGCTGTTGAGTTTGACGCCGCTTCAGCATCCCCAACTGGAGATAGAAAAACTCATCGAAAACCAGGCGGCGACGAGCGGCATCGAGGGCATCGCCGTTTTGAGGAAAATGAATGCTCGCGATCGCATCTTGTACCCCAATCATGCCGTATTCTTTCAGCAATCCTTTCGGCAAGGCTTCCTGCAAATGCACGACCGCAGGCAGGGAGGCTAGCACTGCTCGTCGGACTAGCTCAGCGGTAACGCCTTCGGTCAGGGGATAGATTGGTACAACGCGACCCACCGTTAACGACTCGATCGCATCCGCCGAGTCACCCAATACCTCAATGTCAGGATTGTCGAGCGTGATCCCGAATTTGCTTTCTTTCACCAATCCAGACGCTGCGATCGCGGCTCCGGTCGGATAGAGCCGCTTTTGTTGCTCTTGCCAACCCCGACTGGCGAATCGGCTTCCCATGTAGAAGCGGCTCAGTTTCATCTGAGCGCTAGAATCACGAATCGTCAGTTCCAAAATCGTCAGCTTTGTGTTGCGCGGACTGGTGAAACAATTGCAGCTTTTAATCGTGCCAACGATCGTCACAGTTTCGCCCGCTTCCAGATCGCAAATTTTCACTTGACGGGCGTAATCGATATAATCTCGCGGATAGTAATACAGCACATCCCGAACACAGAATAGGCCCAGTTTTGCCAATCTTTCAGCGCTCTTCGGGCCAATTCCCGATAAATAAGTAATTGCCTGATCGAGAGCGACCGGGGCAGCGGAGGCGGAAACGACTGGGGTGGTACTTGGCGTTTTTGAGGCAACCGCACTGAGGGGTGCAGATGGAGTGCCATCAACGCTATATTTCGCGGGAGGCTCGTCCGACCGAGTGGATTCAGATTCTATCGTTTTCTTGATTTGGTGTAAGAACCGCCGCGTTTCTGCCACCAAATGCTGTCGCTGGGAAAACGTCAGGTCAGGATAGCTGGCAAATTGGTCGGCAATTTCTTGGCATTTAGTGCGATCGCGCCCCTTCACTGTTTCCGAAGGCTGTCCCAACGTTAGACACAAAAACTCACTGAAGCGGTACTGATTCCCCTCCAGGTCATTAAACCCACGTTCTGCCTCAACTGAGAGCGCTTTCTGCAACCGCACCAAATCCATACGTTAACCGGATAGGCACTACTTCATTTTAGTGTGACTTGACTCGATGAAGGTTAGCAAAATTTGTTGATGCGTCGCGCCAAGCGGTCGAGTCTGATCGGCATTCTTAGAATAGCGATCGCCCCTGACAATATCATCAACGCTGAGCAATCCGAGATCCCATCCTTCCATCAGCACTAGTTCGCTCACCTCGACGGTTAGCGGAGCTTGAAACACATGACGCACTACTTTCTCGTCTTGATACACGCCAAATTTTGCAATGCTAGGAATTTGGTAGCCAATTTCTTCGAGCAATTCTCGCTCAACTGCTACTTCCGGCGTTTCCCCCGGTTCAATGTGCCCGCCGAATAAACCCCAAAATCCGGGATAAACAATCGTTGGAATATTTTCCCGCAACTGCATCAGGAACTGATCGTTTTGGTAAAGAATCGCGATCGCAACCTCAATTCGATTCATAACAGCATGACTATCTTTAGCGCTCATTCTACAACTCTGCTGTAGAAAATGTTCCTGCGGCAGTTTGTGACTGCGAGGTTTCACTTGAAAGGATTAACAATCATCAGTCGCTGTTCCAAGATCAAATTGTCTTGCATATCTTCTGAGTACAGAATCTCGGCGTTAGCGAACAAAGCACTGGCAACAATCAAGCTATCCCAAAAAGAAAAGTAATGCTGCGATCGTAAATCAGAAGCTTTGTTGAGAATTTCAATCCTTGGAGCAATAACCGTACAGCGATTCTCAAAGGTTTGAATGAGCAGCTTAATTTGTGCCTCAGTAAAATTTGCTTTCTTTAAAGCGTTGACGCAAACTTCGTTAATAACCTGTGTGCTAACAATAAGATTTTCTGAATTGGTCAAACTTTGTGCAATGTTGCGCTTTCTTTTGCTTTCTTGAATCGTTGATGATTGGTTTTCGAGAAGATAATACAACCATATGTTTGAGTCTAAAAAACATAGTTGATTACTCATATATTTCGATCATGACTTTCGTTTCTTGTAAGAAATTGATCGATCTTGATCGGATTTTTTGCTAATTCATCCATAAAGTCAGGTCGTGAAATTTGCTTTGTCGATTGCTTCACTACAGTAATCTTGACGGTGTTTGCTCCTACGATTTCTTGCTTATGTTCATCAGGAATTACGATTTCTCCATTCTCAACTTTTGCCTGAAACTCCACTATTATCATCACAATTCTCCAAAATGTGTAATTTCATTCTACTGCTTTCACCCCTTTGCCGTATGTTCTTGCAACATTCTGCGGATAAGGCGGTATGTCCGTCGATTAACTGAAGGAAGAGATGTGCAAGAGCAGGATGTCCTATCAAGCAGACAATTGATTGGCTAAACTAGTCTGCTGAGTAGTTTCTTATGTTTCACTCGATGGACATTCAAAGACAATGTTGCTGATTGGCGCAAATCAATTGCAGTTGTGAGAGCGATCGCTCCACTCCAAGACCAAAACGTTCTCATTTCAGAGAGCAACATTTCATTCTGAATACACCTGTTACCAAATCCGCTGCCACTGCGTAAGCCCTTGGTTGTATGAGCCAGATAGGACTTGAAGAGTAACATTAATATCTGTAGCGAGTTAGAAATTTCCAGTTTTTCCGGTAATAATCTTTTAAGCTCAATCCTCAACCCAATCACGGCGCGTGCATGATTAATTCGCTTCAACTACTAGCACCCGTTCTTTTAGCAGAAACGAGTGCTTCAAACATTATTAAACCGTTAGGTCATCACGAACTTCTGTTGCTGCTGTTGCAACTGTCCTTGCTGCTGCTCGCGTCACGAGGGCTTGGCGAACTCATGCGCCGAGTCAGCTTACCGCCCGTTGTTGGGGAGTTGTTGGCAGGCGTATTACTCGGCCCGTCCATCTTTGGACTCGTTTTGCCTGCGGTTCAGGCAGCGGTCTTTCCCAAAAGTCAAACACAGTCGGATCTGCTGAGTGCCATTTCCTGGTTGGGCGTTCTATTTCTACTGATCGTCACGGGGTTAGAAACAGATCTCAATCTGATTGTGCGGAAAGGGCGCACAGCGCTGGTCATTTCGTTAGGCGGCATTATTGTGCCTTTCATAACGGGCTTAAGCCTAGGTTGGGTGTTGCCAGATGACTTTTTAGCTAATCCATCCCAGCGATTTGTGTTTAGCTTATTCATCGCAACAGCAATGAGTATCTCCGCCGTCCCCGTGATTGCCAAAGTATTGATGGACTTGCAATTAATCCGGCGAGATATCGGACAAGTTACGCTGGCAGCAGGAATGACAGATGACACTCTGGGCTGGATCTTGCTCTCGGTTGTGTCTGGGTTGGCGACGAGTGGCACATTTGATTTACGAGCAGTAGTCGGGTCGATCAGTGGAGCCGTCATCTTTTTGGGAGTTGCCTTTACGCTGGGGCGTACCGTCGTAGATCGGCTACTTCGATGGGTGGATAACACGATTGGAGGAGCCACTGCCAGTTTATCGATTGTGCTAATTTTGGCTCTCGGCATGGCGGCCTTGACTCATAGTCTAGGGATCGAAGCCGCGCTAGGGGCATTTGTGTTGGGCATTCTGGCCGGGCAGTCGCGGCGCTTTAGCCGAGAAGCGGGACATATTTTAGAGGTAGTTACTGCCGGATTTCTAGCTCCGATTTTCTTTGCGTCTGCTGGTTTGAAGGTGAATCTAGTCCAACTTTTGGTTCCTCAAACCTTCATCATTGGGCTAGTTGTATTAGCTGTTGCTTGCGTCGGTAAATTCGTTGGAGCCTATATTGGCTCTCGGGTAGGCGGGTTGTCCCACTGGGAGGGGCTGGCAATAGGCTCCGGGATGAATGCTCGTGGGGCCATGGAGATTATTGTTGCCACAATCGGGCTGTCGCTAGGGGTGCTGAACCAATCGATGTACTCGATCATTGTGATGGTCGCGATCGTCACGTCGTTGATGGCTCCGCCATTATTACGGTGGACACTCTCGAATGTTGTCATTGGCGAAGAAGAAGCGCAGCGTCTCCAGCGTGAAGAACATGAGAGCCAAAGTTTCATTAAACAGATTCGCCGCATTTTGATGCCAACAAGCGGAGGAGCAAATGTTCAGCTCGCTGCACAACTTGTCAGCTACTTGGGGCAGCAGAACGAGATTGAAGTAACAGCTCTCTACGCATTGGATAGGAAGCCGCCTCAACGCAGAGAAGAGAGAAAAGCTGCGATCGCGAGAGATAATCAGTCCGAGATCGCCTTGAACGCCGTTCTGTCGGCGATGAATCTGCCAGAGAACAGCATCTTGCAAAGCAAAGTAGAATCAGGGCGCACTAAGGCAGAGGTCATTCTAAATGAGGCTCGCAAAGGCTATGACTTGATCGTGATGGGGGCATCTGAGCAGAAGCAACGGAGGGGAATCGTTTTTAATATGCTGGTCGATCAGGTGGTACAAGAAGCGCCTTGTGCAACGCTGGTGGTCAAGTCGCATCTGACAGCCGCGCAGGGCGAGATTTACCAAATTCAATTGCAGACGATTCGTCATATTTTAGTCCCAACGGCTGGCTCAGAGTACAGCAGGAATGCGATCGAACTTGCCAGTACGATCGCGGCCCAAACCGGAGCATTGGTGAGCTTAATTCATGTGGTCACTCCCTCCCAATCTGACTATGCTTTGTATGACCAGCCTCTTGAGCCAGCCCGCGATATTGCCTATCAGGTCGTGAAGAACCAGGCACAAATTGGAGAGTTGTTAGGTGCGAAAGTGATGTTTAAAATCCTTGAAGGCAAGAGTCCAGAGCGAACGGTGCTGGAGTATGCGCAAGCCGAAGAGGTCGATCTGATTGTGCTAGGCACTAACATTCGGATCATGACAGGACGGGTGTTCTTTGGTCATCGAGTGGACACCATCTTAAATAACGCTGAGTGCCCGGTGGCGCTGCTCTCGATGCAGTAGATTGAGTAGATTGGGCTGCCTCAACTATGCTTCTCGTTGAACCAGAATGACATTCTCTGTCACCTTCTCAAACGTGTCGTCGTGGCTAATGACAAACAGTTGACGAAAGGTTTTGATGTTAGCGATCGCTTCTGCCAAACTTTCGCGGCGGGGCTTGTCCATATTAGTGGTCGGCTCGTCAAAAAAGGCGATGTTAATATCGGCTAATACTTTCAGCAACGCCAGTCGAACCGCTAATGCGGCACACATTTGCTCTCCGCCCGAAAGGTTAATGAATCGACGCGGATGAGCGCCTTCTTGAATCACAATTTCATAATCGCGCGTCCAGTCTAGGGCAACATTGGGACGATTCATTAATTCCCGAAATAGTTTATCAGCTTCCCGCGAAATGCTCTGAACGTAGCGTTCTGTGATTCTAGGTCCAGCTTCTTTGTAGGCTTTACGAGCAAACTTAATGAATCGCTCTGTTTTTTGTTTGCGTTTTTGCTCAGCTTGCGCCTGAGTCCGTTTTTCTTGAATAAGCTGAAGTTTTGAGAGTCGGACTTCGTATTCTTCTAGGCGTTTTCGCTTTTCAGGCAGCATCGCTCCTAGTGTAATCTGTTGTTTTTGTGCCTCTTGATAAATTCGCTGTACTTCTGCCACTTTTTCGGGGTCATAAGTTTCTGCTAGCGTTGCTTTTTGATTAGTAAGCTCGACCAGTTGTTGATCCAGAACTTGTAACTGATCGGTTGCCTCTTCAAGCTGTTTTTTACGACCTTTGTAGCTATTTGCAGATTGCTGGTGTTCTAAATAAACCTGATAATCCTCGCGATACTGTTCGCGTAATTCCTGCTGATAACGAATTTGAGCCGCGAGGTCGGCAAAGCCTTCTAATTGACCATTGAGATCTGCGATCGTACTCCCAACTTCTGCAACGGCTCGCTCAAGATGTTGCTGCTCAGATTCTAAAGTTATCTGCTGCTTCAGGTCTCGGTGCAAAATCTGGGTGCGTCCACGAGGATTATCCAATGTTTGAAGCTGTCCCACAAGATGGGCTAACTGCTGCTTCAGTCCGGGTTCTGAGGCAAGGTGCGCTTGAGCTTGGGTCAGCTGCGATCGCACCTCATCCACTTCGGCGGCAAGCTTTTCTTCATCATCAAACTTAGCGTCGAGTGTGAGGTATTGCGCCTGCTGATGCCGGGCAGTTTCTAAATGGGTTTGGGTTTCTGCGATCGATTGTCTCAATCGGTCAGCTAGCAGTTGTTCAGACAAATCATCCAAAATGCCTTGTAAGTCGCGCATGAGTTGACCCTGAGATTTAGAGCCGTTACCCAACGCCGTAAGCACGTCCTCGATCTGAGTTGACCAAAGCGGTGTGGCTTGCTGGAGTTCTTTTAACGTTGCAGTAGCGGCTTGAATTTGATTGCTGTGAATTGTCTCTCGCGTTTGGGCTTGCGTGACGATTTGGCGTAAATCTGATTCAAATTGAGTCGCTGCCTCAATGCGACTAAGCTGTTGTCCATAGCGTTGAAGCTGCTGTTCAAGATGAGGAATTTGATGAACGATCGCGCCCAGCGCTTCTAGCCGCTCGATTTCGTTACTTAACTGTTTCTGACGTTGTTCAAGCTGAACAAGCCGCTTCTGATCTCGCGTTATGGTTTGCCGCCAGCTTTGACAATTCTGTAACTGCTGGTTCACGGTTTGTTGTTGCGTTTCAAGTTCGGTCTGTTGTTGGATCAGTGGCTCCAGTCGCTTGAGTTCAGCCTCAACCTGTGATCGCCGCTCGATTTGTTGCTGTAAGGTGGCGAGTTGAGTTCGATACCCACCGAGGGTTTCGGTCAAGTCTTGCCGTTTTTGCAGGAGGTCTTGTTGAGTAGAGCGATGCTGCTCTAGTTCTTTTAGCGTTGCTTCTGCTTGCAAAACAGTTTGATAATGCTCTCGACGAGCCGTACAAATTTCAACGGCTTTTTCTGCGGTTACAAAATCAGCTTGAAGCCGTTCGGAGTTGAGGCGATCGGCCTGAATGCGAGTGCTAAGGTTTTCGAGTTGTGAGGTTAGCGTCTGGACTTGAGCAGCAACTTTGCTGTAATCGTCTTGCTCTTTCTGAAGTTCTTCTAATCGTTGTTGCCAGTGGGTGAGATCGATTTCAATTTGTGTAATTTCATCGGTGACTTCTGTGCGTTGCTGGGTGAGCGGCTCCCATTCTTGCAGCAATTCATCGTACTGTGTAATTTCCCGGTCTAATCGTTCTGTCTCAGCTTTTGCATATTTCTCTAGAGATAGCATTTGCTGATTGACTTGGCGATATTCTTCAACTTTCAGAATTGCATCGAAAATGGGTTTACGCTTTTCGGCGGTTTGTAGAAAATCGGCGGTAAATGTACCCTGCGGAACGCCGACTGTATTGGAGAACAGTTTTGCTAAATCCGTTCCTGCCGGAACGCCCAAATTCTCTCTCAGCCACGGCAACACTTCTTCTTTGATGCGACTGTAGCCGAGTTTCTCGCCCAATTGCGGATCAAATAATGTATAGCCCGATCGCGTGCAGCGCTGCACCTCATAGGTTCGCTGATCTCGGCTCGACACAAAGCTGACACGTGCTTGGGCACTATTGGCCCCATTGCGGATCAGATCTTCAATCTTGTAATCGCCTTTGTAGTCAAATAAGACCCATGCGATCGCTTCGAGAATGCTCGTTTTGCCCGCCCCGTTTTCGCCGCAGATAGCGTTGGTTCCGGGCTGAAACGGAAAGTGGCGATCGCTGTGAGACTTGAAGTTTTTGAGGCTGACCGAGAGAATTTCCATGAGTTGATTCTAGAGGAGATCAGGCGTTCTGATCTCGAATCGCCAATGGATTAAATTCTAACGCTGCTTGCCCACTTCTCGGTTCAACAATTTATTCAGTAAAGCGCTACTCAGACTTTTTTTAAGGATCGGTTGAGTCGCTAGAAACCCAGTCGCTAAAACCCCATTGTGTCTTGTGCGATTTGCAACATTAGAACACGTAGAATCCGCTAGTAGAGCAGCGATGCGCTAACTTTTATCGGCGTTTACTCCAAAAAATTCCTGATGCAAAACGAATGCGCTGTTAGATCTATCTACTTAAGCAGAGTGCCAAATCTCCAATTCTTTCAAGGAGTCGGAAATTTGGAAATTCATCAGGATTACGGTCTTCCTCAGCCCACCCATTAGACGGTGCATTGTTGTTAAGCAGTTCAGACTTTTACCAATGGATGATCGCATTGCAGCTTCTCCTGCGCCTGACGAGATCGTTAAATTTTTGAGAAAAAACGTTCAGTACAAAGAGGTTTGTCAACAGATTGTGTATCAGCGGATTGTCCAAAAAGTGGCCCGCGATCGCGGAATCTGCGTCTCTTTGCAAGAGATTCAGTATGAGGCAGACCAATTTCGACAGCGCTATCGGCTACAGCAGTCGGCAGATACCTTAGCTTGGCTTGCTGACCAGCAAATGACGCCCGATGACTGGGAGTCGGGTATCTGCGATCGCTTGCTCGTTCAAAAGTTAACCAAGACCTTGTTTGATCAAGAAGTCGAACAGTATTTTGCCAAGAATCGGTTCCAGTTCGATCGGGTGGTGCTCTACCAAATTATGTTTTCTGATGAACAATTAGCACAAGACGTGTTCTACCAAATCAAAAATTCTGAAATCAGTTTTTACGAAGCTGCCTCCCGCTATGGTCGGGATAAGCAACACCTATGCTGCGGCTATACACAGGTTTACCGTTGGATGCTGAATCCTAAAATTGCAGCCAGCGTTTTCGATCAGCAAATCGGGCAGGTTTTAGAACCTGTCGAAATCGAGCAAGGCTACCATTTAATCAGGGTAGAAAAGATTTTATCCGCAGAACTAACGCCCGAATTGCGACAAGAACTTTTGAATCAACGGTTTCAAACCTGGTTAAAGAGTGAATTAAATTGTGTGTTGCAGGATTGAATCGGCTCTCAGCAGCATTCATTAACGCTGGAATGATTGTTCTAGTTAACGCTATTCATCCCGTTACAATCCAGCAAACCACTCATAGCCTTGATCTTCCCAATATCCCTGATTCCTTAGCAGTTGGCTTCTCACCGTGATTCGAGTGACCCATTTGCTTTGTTTGTAACCCAATTTAATCGGTGCAGCGAGTCTTAAAGGTGCGCCATTGTCAATCGGCAATGGCTCGCCGTTTTTTTGGTATGCCATGAGCGTTTGTGGATGCAAACACGATGCCATGTCCCAACTTTCGTAATAGCGATCGGCAGATTGAAAATAAACATACTTTGCGCCATCTTTGGGCTGCGCTAGTTGAATTAATTCTCGGAGCGGAACGCCGCCCCACTGGACGATCGCTGCCCAACCTTCGACACACACATGCCGAATCACCATCGAGCGAAACGGTAGTTTGTAAATTTCATTCAAGCTAAGCTGCATTGGATGATTCACGTCGCCATCAATCGTGAGCCGGTATTTCGCTGGATCGATTTCGGGCGTAAATCCAAACGTATTGATCAGCAGCTGTTCTGGCTCAATTTGGCTGATCGGCAGTTCTGGAACAGGCGTCTGTGGCTTGAGCAGCAGCTCTTCAATCTTCTGATTAAATGGCTCGGTTAACGTTCCGGCGACATCGGCAAGATAGCTTGCGCCGCAGCCCGACAGAAGAAGCCCTGTGCTGGAAAGTCCGGTGAGGTGAAGAAATTGGCGACGGAGCATGGATGAGGGATGAGGGATGAGGGATGAGGGATGAGGGATGAGGGATGAAGATTTACTTTGCCAGAACTGTGTTATTGGAACATAGAGTTACCAGAACATCGATTCTAGAAGCTGTGTGCCGCCAACTTTGAGGGCGAGGAGGGAGTGCGCGATCGCAAACCCGATGACGGCCGGAACGGTGATAAAATGCACAATTCGCAAGGCTTCCCAGCTGCCGAACGCATCGACGATCCAGTAAAACTGCGCGGGTTTATACATGCCAATTCCAGTGAAGATTGCAAGGAGAAGGATGGGTACGATCGCGGTGTAAATAATGCGATGCCACGCGTAAGCTTTGCGTTTTTCGCTGCGTCCCACTTGCAACGCTTTTACATCATTGCCCCCCACAAACCGATGTCTCCAACGCCGAGTCACTAGGATGTAAACTCCATACCAAAGCAGGTTGAGCGCGAACAGCGTCATCGCAGCAAAGTGCCAGTCGCGTCCGCCTGCCAGCCAACCTCCCAAGGTGAACAACGGAAAAATATGCATCCCTTGTCGTCCACCAAAAACAGGATTAGCGTTGTAGATTTGTAATCCACTGGTCAGCATAATAAATACGCTAACAACATTAATCCAGTGAAAGGTTTTAGCTAAGATCGCTTGCTTGGGTAATTTTGGCAACCGAGCGGGTTGGCGTTCTAAAGAATCGCTGGTCATAGAATTAATCTCTCACCTAGTCATGTTCGTTCTCTACCTGCGCTCGAACTAGATTCATGTGATCGCGGGACTGCTCTTAGCCTACGCCACTTTTTTCAGGCGTTTGCCCCATCGGTAGCTTCACGCCTCGAATTGAATAATCTAGCAACTGCATCGGATGGAGCACCGGAACAGTTTTACTCTGTAACTTCAGATGTTTTGAAATCTGTACATAGCAGCCAATATTGGCGGACGCAATTATGTCTGCTCCAGTATTCGTAAGATTGTCAACCTTTTGTCGTCCTAACTCTTCTGCCACCTCAGGTTGAAGAATGTTGTAGACCCCAGCGCTCCCACAACAAATCGCTGCATCGATTGGCTCTCGCAGTTTCACTCCCGGAATTTGTCGCAGCAATTGGCGCGGTTGCACACTAATTTTCTGCCCGTGCAGCATGTGGCAGGCATCTTGATACACCACGGTTAGCGGCTCATCTTGAAGTGGCGATCGCTGCGCTGTTAGTCCAACCTCAGCGAGAAATTCCTGCACATCTTTAACCTTGCTCACAAATTCCTTGGCTCGCGTGCAGTACTCGCGATCATCCTCCAAAATATGACCATACTCTTTCAACGTGTGCCCGCAACCTGAAGCATTGATTAAAACAGCATCTACATTCAGGTCAGCAAAGCTATCAATCATCTGGCGGGCAAACATCTTTGCCTGTTCTGCTTGTCCTTGGTGATGAGACAGCGCCCCACAACAGCCTTGTGTTTGTGGCACAACCACTTCACAGCCATTTGCCGTTAACACTCTCACAGTTGCATCATTCACCTCTGGATTGAACAACCGTTGTACGCAACCGAGAATCATACCGACACGATAGCGTTTCTCTCCCTGAGCCGGAATCAATGCCGGGATTGTGTCCTTAAACGCTTGCGGTGGAATTTCCGGTAGCATTCCTTCCATGGCGGCGAGTTGAGCAGAAATTCGTTTCAGAAATCCGAGCGATCGCACTAACTTCTGCAATCCTGTTTTTTGGTACAGTCCCAACGGACGCAGCAGCGATCTCATTCGATTTGGGTAGGGAAAAACCGAGAAAATGAGCTGTCGTAATGCTTTTTCGCTCAGCGATCGCTCATAATTCCGCTCGATCTGCGGACGAGTAGCGGCGATTAACTGATCATATTGCACACCAGACGGACAAGTGGTGACACAGGCCAAACAGCCTAAACAGGAATCAAAATGCGGCACGGTCGCGTTGGAGAGCGAGCTTTCTCCTTCGTTGATGCTATCCATCAAATAGATCCGTCCCCGTGGCGAATCCATTTCTTTGCCAATGACCCGGTAGCTCGGACAGGTTGAGAGACAAAATCCACAGTGAACGCAAGAATCGATCACCGACGGATCGGGAGGATGGTGAGCATCAAAACCTGTTCCTTCAGCCAAGAGGGCTGTCAGCGGTTTAGAAGTGGCTGAATCGTTGGAGGGTTGCATTTTAAATCTTAAATATTGCCTACAAAACGGTGAGGGCTTAATCGGTGTTCTGAATCAAATTGATTTTTAACTTGCGTCATCAACTCTAGAGCATTGCCCGTGTAACCCCAGACATCAATGGTTTGTTTAAGCTGTGTTGGCGCTTGCAAAACGGACAGATACCCGCCCAACGCTTGGAGCCGCGATCGTACCTCTTGAATCTGAACAGAGCGCACTCCCTCTACTACAAATTGACCTAAGCCACTTCCAGCATGAATTACAGCCATTGCAGTTGGCATTAAACGTTCTATCTCACAAAGCGCTTCCACAGCGTTAGAAGGCTTTACTCCAATTTTGCATAGAATTGCATGGCTCTGCGATGCTTCACTCATTAAACCTCTCGATGTCTGCCACAGATCCGCTTCTGCATCGTTAGCATAACTTTCTACAGATAAGTCTAACGCAGATGCTATTTCACCTAGCCGCATCACCTGCAATTTCACACTTTCAGAGATGCTCTGAAACTGAACCACTAAACGAAGTCCTTGCTCTAACCTCAAATCCAAGACAGATGGACTCAGGGCAGAACCAAGTAAGGCTTGCAAGGCTTGCGCAATTGCGTCTGGGCGGCGCTTTGTACCCGTTGTATCTTTCAAGACAACCGTTTGAGAGGCAGGCGGAATCGGGTAGACCCGAAATGTCACTTGCGTAATGATGCCTAACGTTCCGTAAGAACCCGTCAGCAATTTCATCAGGTCATAGCCTGCGACGTTTTTAACAACCCGTCCGCCAGCTTTCACGATCTGCCCATCATGGCGGACAAAGGTAACGCCCAACAGCATGTCTCGTACACTGTGGTAGCGATGACGCAGCGAGCCGGCATCCCCAGTGGCGACAATGCCGCCTAATGTAGCGTGTGCCGAAGAAACGGTGGGATCGATTGCGAGAAACTGTCCGGCTTCACCGAGAATTTGTTGCAATTTGGCGAAGGTCAGCCCTGCCTCTGCGGTGACGGTGAGATCTCCGATCGCATGATCAACGAGCCGATTGAGCCGCTCGGTGCTAATCACCAAGGTTATGCCTGACACCAATCCACCCCAATGCAGCTTACTGCCACTGCCCATTGGCAACACGCGCCACTGATGTTGGTGAGCAAACCTCATTACCGATGCCAATTCTGCTTCGGTGTTCGGAGAAACTACATAGTCTGGCGCAGCCCCCGGACGGAGCGATCGTAGAATTGCCTGCTGCCGAGACGCCTCTACGTCATTCCACGCCAGCAATGCTGCGGGACTGACCAACTGTTCTAACTGTTGAGCAACTGCTTCCATTCGTAAAATTACGCAAATTATCGAACCTTGAGCCTTACGCAAAGCTCACTCTACGATAATTTTACCTAGAGAAATTTGGGAATTTCTATGGCACGATCGCAGAGATATTTTCATTATCGGGGAAGACCTCGACATTTCCTCAATCCCATTCAAACTGCAAGCTGCCCGCGATTCGCGCAAGGGTCATTCCTAAGGAACCGCCATGCAACCAATGGACTCATCTACCACACAACAGGCTCGGAAGAACTCGCAAAACCAACGGCCTTCCGAGGCAATTAGCCCTCACAATCCGCCTTCTCAAACCGAGAACCTTGAAGCCGAGATTGACCTTGAAGCCACGATTGCCGCAGAATGCAACTCTCTGAGGCTGCAGGCTCAGGTGCAGCAAGAACGGCTGGCTCAGTTGTCTGCTGATGTTGACTCCCCCAACCCGCTTCCCCTTCTAGCTTGTGCAAGAGCAGAAGCGGCGCTGCAAGAAAGCGAAGCTCGCTACCGTCGCTTAATGGAAACGGCAACAGAAGGAATCTGGGTGCTAGATGCGATGGGAAAAACCCAGTTTGCCAATGATCGATTAGCCCAAATGTTGGGTCAATCGGTTGAAGCGTTGATTGGGCAACCGTTTCTAGATTTTGTGGATGTGGGGAGCAAAGCACTCGCCCAAAAAAGTCTCGATCGCGTCCGCTATGGCATTCAAGAACAGCAGGATTTGAAGCTTCTCCACCCGTCTAGACAAGACTTGTGGGCGATCGTGTCTGCCAGCCCAATTCTGGATACTCAAGGACAGTACACGGGCATCTTGGTCATGACGACCGATATCACCGAGCGCAAACACACTCAAACCACGCTAGAGTACTCGCTTTGTCTGCTACAGACGACCCTCGAATCGACAGCAGATGGCATTCTCAGCCTCGATGTATTCAACAATATTTTAAATCTCAATCGCCGATTCATTCAACAATGGCAGTTGCCAGAAACGGCGCTTTCTTTTAAGAATTATCAGCAGATTCTAGACTATACGATCGCGCAACTCAGACAGCCCGATCTGTTTCTAGAACAGCTTCAAACAGAGTCCGAACGTCCCGATTTAGAAAGCTACATTATTCTTGAATTGAAGGACGATCGCGTCATTGAGCGCTACTCTAAGCCCCTGATGCTGGGAGATAGCGTGATTGGCAGAGTAATTAGCTGCCGAGATGTAACCGAGCAAAAACGAGCAGAAGCGGCGCTGGCAGAGAGTGAAGCGCTGCTAAGAACGGTTGTCACCAATACACCCACCATTTTGTATGCGCTCAATCGAGACGGTACATTCACCTTGGTTGAGGGGAAAGGACTAGAAGCGATTGGATTACAGCCACGTCAGGCAGTTGGGCAGACTGCCTTTGAGCTTTATCGCGACTACCCAGAGGTTCTGGCTGACCTCCAACAAGTCCTAGAGACTGAAGAAGCCTTTAATTCCACATTAGAAGTAAAGGGCATGTTCTTCGACAATCGCCTGACGCCCCTTTACAACGAGCAGGGCGAACTCCTGGAATTAGTCGGTGTGGCAACGGATATCACGGCTCAGCTTCAGGCAGAAGAAGCCTTGCGCCGCGCTAAAGCCGAATTAGAATGCCGTGTCGAAGAACGCACTTCAGAATTGCAGGCAATCAACCAGCAACTCCAGCAAGAAATTACCCAACGCAAGCAGATCGAGCAAAGCTTACGAGAAAGCCAAGTTTGCCTACGATTGATGAACAGCATTTCCACAGGAGCCACCGCCGGACTCTCGGTAATGCAATTGATCGAAGCAACGGTGGAAGAAATCGCACTCCATTTCAGCGATGTGCGGGTGCTGTATAGCGTAATTGAGCGCGATCGCGTCGAGGTGCTTCACTCGGCTCAACCTGAAACAATGCCCTCGCTCAAGGGCCAAATCGACGAATATTTGGGGGTGTCTGACTATCTCAAGCTGCTGGAGCATCGGCAGTCAATCAGTATTGAAAATGTGCAAGAAGAGCCACTGTTGCAGGCGATCTGCGATCGCATGGTCGCCCGAAAAACGCGGTCTCTGCTGACCGTTCCGCTCCAGCATTCAGGCACTCAAACTGGGCTACTTAGCTTGAGTGCGCCTCAGCCCCGCCAGTGGAGTACTCATGAAATTGCAACCTTGACTGAGCTGGCAGATTATTTGTCGATCGTTTTGCAAGAGGCGCAGGCACAGCAAGAGCGCCAACGAGCAGAAGATCGCTTGCGGCTGTTTGAGTCGGTCGTGGTTAACGGCAGCGATGCGGTGGTTATTACTCAGGCGGACTTGGACAATCCGATCATCACGTATGTGAATGCCGCGTTCACCCATATCACAGGGTTTGAGTCGGAAGAAATCCTCGGTGAAACCCCACGAATTTTACAAGGACCCAAAACCAACCGCGCCCAGTTAGCTCGGATTCGGACGCTCTTATCGCAACGAAAATCAGTGCAAGTCGAACTGATTAACTATCGCAAAGATAAAACAGAGTTTTGGGTAGATTTAACGATCGTGCCGATTATTGATACTGAGGACAACGTAACTCACTTTGTCGCGTTGCAGCGCGATATCAACGATCGCAAGTGGTCAGAACGAACGCTCATGGCCGCCCAGTCACGGCTGAAATATCTGCTGTCATCTAATCCATCGGTGATCTACACCTGTCAGCCTACTCCCAATCGGCCTTGTACGTTTGTGAGTGAAAATGTTACTCAACAGCTTGGATACGAGATTTGGCAATATCTCAAAGATTCACATTTCTGGGTAGATCACATTCATCCCGACGATTTGCCCCAGGTAGTCAACACGCTGCCTCGGCTCCTAGAGACGGGTGAATTAACCTGTGAATACCGCTTTCTGCATCAAGACGGCTCCTACCGCTGGTTACGCGACGGGATGAAACTGTTTCGCGATCGCAACAACAACCCAGTGGAGATCATTGGGTCAGTCGTAGACATCAGCGATCGCAAGTGGGCAGAAGATCAAATTCGCGCCTCACTGGATGAAAAAGAAGTGATGCTGAAGGAAATTCATCATCGCGTTAAAAACAATTTGCAGGTGATCTCAAGTCTGCTAAAACTGCAAGCGGGTTACATTAACGATGAGCAAACGCTGGAGGTCTTTAAGGTCAGTCAAAATCGAGTGCGGGCGATGGCGCTGATTCATGAAAAATTATACCAGTCTGAAGATTTAGCCAAGACCGACTTTGCCGAGTATATTCGTAATTTAGTCACTGACTTGCTCCGGTCTTACTCCATGAATTCGCGGGTGGTTGAACTCGATCTTCAAATAGACGAAGTCCGTCTTAGCATTGATACTGCTATTCCCTGCGGGCTGATTATCAACGAGTTGGTTTCCAATTCATTGAAGTATGCTTTCTCAGAATCACAACCTGGTAAAATCATAATTCACTTACGCGCCGAGCCTGAAAATCAGTACATTTTAGTCGTTGAAGATACTGGAGTTGGCTTTCCTGACTATGTAGATTTTCGCAAAACAAAGTCTCTTGGTTTGCAGTTAGTTTGCAACTTAACCAAGCAGATACACGGTGTTATCTACCTTGATCAGAGCCAAGGAACCCGCTTTACGATCGCGTTTGCGGAGTCGAAACCTAAAGGGTGATCATGCCATTTTCAACTGTTCTCATCGTCGAAGACGAAAGTATTATTGCGCTAGATATTCAAATTAGCTTACAAACCGCAGGCTACCAAGTTGCTGCGATCGCAACATCTGCCACCGAAGCGCTAGAGGCGGTAGCCACGCTGAACCCAGACATCGTGCTGATGGATATTCGGATTCGCGGCGATCGCGATGGGGTCGAGACCGCCGAACAAATTCGCGCCGAATTTCAGGTTCCTGTCGTGTATCTCACTGCCCACGCCGACGAGAACACGCTTCGCCGCGCCAAAATATCAGAGCCATTTGGCTATATTCTCAAACCGTTTGAAGATCGAGAACTGATTACAACAATCGAAATTGCCCTATCTCGCCATCAAGCAGAAGCCGCGATTCAGGCGGCGCTGAAGCGAGAAAAAGAACTGAATGAACTGAAATCCCGCTTTGTCTCGGTCGTTTCCCATGAGTTTCGCAATCCGCTCAACGCCATTCTGTTTTCTACCGAATTAATTCAACGATACAGCGCTCAACTGACACCC
Source organism: Myxacorys chilensis (assembly GCF_059505265.1). Lineage (NCBI taxonomy): Bacteria > Bacillati > Cyanobacteriota > Cyanophyceae > Leptolyngbyales > Leptolyngbyaceae > Myxacorys > Myxacorys chilensis. The sequence goes on from NZ_JCACKG010000183.1 coordinate 26,256, forward strand.
GAAAAACGAGATGTTTATTTAGAGCGAATTCAACTGTCGGTCAAGCGGATGAACCAACTTCTCACCGATGTTCTAACGCTGGCAGAGACCGAAGCGGGCAAGTTGAGCTATTCTCCTCACGAACTCGATGTCCTCCAATTCTGCCAAGACATCGTAGATGAGATTCAGCCTGCTGAACAGGTTTGCCCGATTCAATTGAGCCACCTCGATGATTTGCCATCTCAACCGCCTTCAGACTTGCCCTGTCTAGACGAGCGTCTCTTGCGCCACATTTTGGTCAATTTACTGTCGAATGCGATTAAATACTCGACCCCAGGCGAGCCGATCGACTTTACGCTCAGCCGCGATCCTAAATCGGTCACGTTCCGCATTCAAGATCAGGGCATTGGTATTCCTCAAGCTGACCATGCCAATCTTTTTCAGTCCTTCTACCGAGCGAGCAATGCCAAGACCATTCCAGGCACTGGTTTGGGGTTGTCAATTGTAAAACAGTGCGTTGATCTACACTTGGGCACAATTTCTGTTGAAAGCGCCGAAGGTCAGGGAACACTATTTACTGTAACGCTACCGTTAGACACAGCGCATGAAAACAATCCTCGTCATTGAAGATGAGCAAGCTGTCCGGGAGTCAATTCTCGATCTGTTAGAGGCAGAAGGCTTTCATAGCATTGGAGGTGAGAACGGCACTGCTGGGGTCAACCTCGCGCATGAGTACCATCCTGATTTGATTTTGTGTGATATTCAGATGCCTGAGTTAGATGGCTATGGTGTGCTCACCAATCTTCGGCAATCGTCTGATACCGCCAGTATTCCCTTTATTTTTCTCAGTGCTAGAACGACAAAGGTTGACATTCGCCAAGGCATGGAGTTGGGGGCAGATGACTACCTGACGAAACCTTGTACCGCCGTTGAACTGTTGGGAGCAATTTCTGGACGCCTCGCGAAGCACCAAGCCTTGCTTCAACGCTACAGTCAATTGGGTAAACCTGCTGTTACAAATCAGCGCGATCGCTCAGAATTGAGTCAAGCGCCGGAAGCGACACAAACTTCTGGCACGCGCGATGGTTTGCTCAATCATTTTTATCAAGAGTTACGCAATCCGCTCTCTAGCATTAACATGGCGCTGCATCTACTGAAATCGGCGGCGAATGAGAACTCTATGCTTTCCACGGTTCAGCAGGAGTATGGTCGCGAATTAGCGATTTTACAGGAGGTCTATAAGTTGCAAGACGTTCTGATTCCTGAGAGTGCCGCGTTGCTTCGGGGCTGTTATCTGATTGACGCTGACTAGCGTTCACTCAAATTATTGCGTCTCATTGCTGACTAGCGTTCACTCAAATTATTGCGTCTCATTTATTGCGTCTCATTTATTGTGTTCTATTCTTGATTGACAACGGATTCATAGCGGATGTAGCAGATGAACGATTCACGTTATCCCTTCATCCGCTCGATCAAGCAAGAATTATATGTAAGCAGGGATTAACGGAACTGAACCCGTGGATCAACCAACGCATACGAGAGATCGACCAACAAATTGATGAACACAAAGACGATCGCGACAAACACAACTCCGCCCTGCACAACGGGATAATCTCGCGCCAAAATTCCTTCGTAAATCCAAGACCCGATGCCTGACCAAGAAAAAATTGTTTCGGTCAGAATTGCGCCACCCAGAAGCGTTCCGAACTGGAGTCCAATCGTGGTGTTGATCGGGAGCAAGGCATTCTTGAGTGCATGACGAAACACGACTAATCGATCGGGCAAGCCTTTTGCTTTTGCGGTGCGGATGTAGTCTTGACCTAGCACATCTAGCATTGTGCTGCGGGTAATGCGAGCTACGATCGCGAGCGGGATAGTGCCTAAGGTCAAGGCAGGCAAGATCAGATGCGCGAGGACATCTGCCAAGACGGGCAGGTTGAATCTGAGCAAGGCATCTAAAACATAGAATCCAGTTATTGGCTGAAAGCTTAATCCGCTTTCAACTCCAATGCGTCCGCTTGGAGGCAACCATTGCAACGTGATCGAGAATAGATAGATCAGTAGCAGTCCCAACCAATACACGGGTAGCGACACTCCGACCAGCGAGCTGCCCATCGTGAGTTGATCGAGCCAGCGATTTTTGTTGACAGCGGCTAAAACGCCTAATGGAATGCCTAACAGAACAGCAACAATCATAGCTGCGATCGCCAGCTCAAAGGTGGCTGTCCACCGCGATCGAATCTCTTCTAAAATCGGAATTCCGCTGATCAAACTATTGCCGAGATTCAGCCGCAGCAGATTCCCTAAAAACGCGAAATACTGAAACACCAGAGGCTGATTCAGTCCTAACTGGTTGCGTAGCGCTTCAACTTGGTCTGGTGTCGCTCGTTCTCCAGCAAGCACGATTGCGGGATCGCCAGGAATTAAGCGCAGTAGTAGAAAAACGGCCAGTGTAATGCCAAATAAAACCGGAACAAGACCGAGAAGCCGTTTCAGAATGTACTGAGGCATGGAGCAGCAGGGGAGAGAGTATCGAGATTTTAGCGCTTCGCGCGATCGCTTCGCTGTTCCTGAAAGGATAATCGCCATTTCATCCGGTCAACTCGACGCGCGATCTTTGGGCGATTCGCAAGGCGATCCTCCGTCCAACATCAAATGAGCGATCTAAGGGTTTCTCGACCCCCTTCGCAGCGTGACACCAACTGATATTCCTCACAAAAAAATCCCAGACTAGCTGGGATTTCAACATGCACTAGCAAATTCAAGCAGTGATGACAACCTTAGCCGCCTAAGCTTCTCCAGTCAACGCTGAAGTCGTTCAAGATCAGCGAGGAGTTGTAGATTTGCAGAATAATCAGCAAAAAGACGAGAAACAATGCCATGAAAACGCCCATTAGAGGCGTAGTTCCCCAGCCCGGAACGACTTTTCCGTATTCGGAATTAAGGGGTTTTAGAACATCTCCCAACCGAGTGCGTTGTGCCATTGGCTCACCTTAAAACGATAGTCTCGACAGAATTTGTAAATTCTTTGTAATAGTATAGAGGAATCCTTCTCATAAATTGAATCGCGTTATGGAACCTGCAATAGCTCTTAACATTTCGATCTGCGCGGTGGTGATTGGTATCACGGGGTATGCGGTCTATACAGCGTTTGGTCCGCCGTCTCAGGCGTTAGATGATCCGTTTGAGGATCATGAGGACTAAGAGTGTGGGTGTGTTTCGGCGCACCCTTTTTTTGTCGGTTCTTTGTCAGTGTGGGTTTAGGGTGACATGTTTAGGGCGAAGGTACGGATTTGCCAAGGCTGGATTTGGGTGTCTGCGGATTGAGTCGCGGATGTAGCGGATCGTGGATTGGGGCGTTCGAGGAGATCGACGGAGTGCGTGATCAGGGGCTTGGCAGAGCCAATTGTAAGGCCAAGGTCGCTTTTGAGCTTGAGATCGGTAGGTTTGCCGTGACACTCGTAACAGCGGAGAATCCAGACATTAGGATTGTCTTCGGATTGCTTGAGAGCGGTCAGCATTAGATTTTCGGATTGCAGATCGAGGAGCGAGGCAACGGGCGGAAGCGTGCCTTCAGGATTAGGATCGAGTCGTACAGCGTGTAGTGGTTGTTTTAGTTCATGGCTTTTTCGCACCGTTTGCGCCGATTGCCAGTCGCCAGCGTGAGGATAGATCGCGTAGGTAAATTGGTGATAACCAAGGTCTGCTTCTGGATCGGGAAATTCAGACCCTCGAAGTAAGGTGAGCCGAATTTGATTGGGTTGGCAGTCGTAGCCGTGTTTGCAGTCGCTCAGCAAACTCACGCCGTAGTTTTTGTCGCTTAAATCTGCCCAGCCTAATGCCGAGACTTCCCATTGGGCTTTTTCTTGTGCGGTTTTTGGTGTTGTGGTGCGCTCATTTGCTTCGCAGTTCCCCTTGCGGGTAATCGCACCGCAAGCAATCTCGTAAGTAGCTTGGTCGGCACTGACTGTTAACGGAAACGCGGCTTTCACAACGACATGGCGTTCTTGCCAATCTACAGTCGTGGTGATTTCTAGAGCAGGCGAATTGTGTTTAAGACGGTAGACCTGATTAAAAATAGATTGTCCGATTTGTCGAGTGACTCGAATTCGCGATTCAAATAGTTTTCCGTCGGGATGAATGTGATGGCTCCCCAGATCATCGCGATCGCGGCTAATGTCTAGAAGTTTTGCAGGAGGGAGAGGATGTTGGGCGTAGTCTGGATCGATATTCCAAGCATCCCAATATTGCCCTTCGTCGCGAAAGGCTTGGAGTTGGTTTCCAGGATGGCTGAGGATTTCGCGCTGATGTTGCTTGTCAAATATACTCGCCAGATCGCCTGTGTTTGGATCGACGCTGACGCGCAGAAACTCATTTTCTAAAATGTATTCGGGTTGCTGGACGGTGAGTTTTTTTGGCTCGGCTTCGGTTGGGCAAAGCCAAAAGCAGCGATAGCCGATCGCTGGGATTTGGTCTGCTAAGAAGGCGATGGAATGCCCGTCGAGTTTGGAGTTGTGACGATAGGCGTAATAATTCTGGTCGTGAATCTCGTGTCCATGCAGGTCATAGACTCCCCAATGCTTCACGGTCTCTGTCTGTGGCACAAACAGTTCGATGATTTCGGATCGTGCCCAGCCGAGCGGATTAAACACGACGATCGCTTGTGCGTCGGGATGAGGGGGTGGAGGAAAGGCAATTTGAGCCGCGATCGCGCCGAGTGCGGTTTCGCGAATGTCTGAGCAGATGCGCTTTGCGTCTTCCCACTCTCGATTGGCATCGACGAAGACTTGAGTGATAGATGAACCAGGCAGAATGTCATGGAATTGGTTAAAGAGAACCTTTTTCCAAGCGGCTTCTAGAGCGTCTTTTGGATAAGGGGCTTGGGTTGAGAGGGTGGCCAAGGATGCGAACAGTTCTGCCTGATATAGCAAGGCTTCACAGTCCCGATTGAAGCGTTTTTGATCGCCGTGGGTGGTGTAACAGCCACGATGGAATTCTAAATAAAGCTCGTCGTTCCAAAGTGGAATCGGGTTCAGTTCCTGATCCATCTCGCTTGAAGGTTGATCATTCGTCGTTGAACCTCCGAGCTTCGTCGTTGAACCTTCGAGCTTCGCGGCTGAATGTTTGAGCTTCGTCGTTGAACCTTCGAGCTTCGCGGCTGAATGTTGATCATTCGTCGTTGAAGCTCCGGGCTTCGTCGTTGAACCTTCGAGCTTCGCGGCTGAATGTTTGAGCTTCGTCGTTGAATGTTCGAGCTTCGCGGTTGAAGGTTGATCATTCGTCGTTGAATCTAAAAGCATCGCGCTTGAATGTTGATCATTCATCACCGAATGTTCGAGGTGGGTTGATGAATGTTCGAGGTGGGACAACCCACCTTTTGAGTTCAGCGATTCAGCACTTCGGTTCTCCAACGATTCCAAATACTTCAACGCGGTTATAAATTTCAACGTCGGGAAAAACGGAGACTTCTCCCATCGTTTTGCGATCGTCAGCATGTCACGAGTTGGGCCTCCTCCATGATCTCCCACGCCTGGAAGCCAAAGACAATCGGTTGAGCCAGTTCGGGTAAACCATTCCCAGGCATAGGTAGACAGTGCGATCGGGTCGATGCCCTCACCAATCGGAGAAGACATCAGACTAAACACCGTGCTTCCATCTGGAGCTTGCCACTGGAACATTTCGTAGGGGTATTTGTTGGTATCGTTCCAGCGGAATTTTTGGGTAACGAAGTAATCCATTCCTCCCTGCTTCAGGAGTTGGGGTAGCTGCCAGTTAAATCCAAATGTGTCAGGCAACCACGCGATTCGGTTAATGTCGCCAAACTTTTCTTGGTAGTAGCGCTGACCATAGAGGATGTGACGCGCGATCGCTTCGCCGCTGATCAGGTTCATCTCTGGCTCAACCCACAGCCCGCCGATCACTTCCCAGCGTCCATCCTCCACCCGCTCTTTAATCTGCGCGAATAGCTCTGGACGGTTTTGCTCAATCCATTGGTACAGAGCAGGCGTCGAGTGACAGAATGTGAGGTCTGGAAAGTCATTTTGCAAGTTCAACACCGAATTGAACGTGCGTTCGGCGGCTTTCCAGGTTTCCTCTACATCCCAGAGCCAAGCCATATCTAGATGCGCGTGACCCACCATAAAGACGGTGTGCTGTTTGAGTCGCGGACTGAAAGAGTGGAGGCGATCGCGCAATTTTTGCAACGCGCCGTGTAATTTGGAGCGATCGCTTACGTCTAACCAATCAAACTGCCCGACTTGCGCTTCAACGGTTGCCAACTCCTCTGGCGCAAACGTTTCTAAATAACTTTGCAACACCGCCAGTTCATCAGCAACGAAGCCCGGATCAATATCGTCATAGTCCGATTCGTACATTAGCCGCGACTTCATCAGTCCGCCGATATCGTGCCCCGGACTCACAAGCCGAATTCCGACGCGGACGACTTCCCCCGGAACCACCTGCTGACTTAACACCACTCGGCAGGAGTGATCAAACAAATCGCCTTCCTGAACTTTTTCATCATTGACAAAAACTTGGGCAACCTCTGCCCACCACGTCAGCGCGAGTCGCAGCGTTAGCCCATCTACCGGATAGCCCTGCACATCTTCCGGCAACCGAAATTCTTGGTAAAACCAGCGCACCTTGCGCCCTTTCTCCCAGACGAGATAGCCCTTCTCATTCAGTTCGCCCGTCTCGAAGGATTGAGCCGGTAACGCTGTAATGTCACAATCGCGAGTGCAGATCTGCCAATCGCTCTGCACGTCTCGTTGAGTCAGTTGACGCAAGTGATGGATGACACCAGAAATAATAGATTGATTCGCAGAGTCCAGCATAAAGTCGAATATGATAGGGGAGCGCTACAGTGACGACTTCACCGCTCCCTAAGTCTATGGCTTCTAACGGTCGCTATCAAAGTCATCTCCTCAGTTTTCTGTCTCGTCAACGACAGAAGATTGCGGACAAAACGAGTGTGTTGCTGAGACAAGCAAAACTCACCACGCTCTGGAGCGCTCAGATTTTACTCTATCCGGTGTATGCCGTTTACCAAACGACACGACTAGTCGGACGCCAACTGAAGCAGACCGCACAACGAGCGACTTTCAGCCTGAAGGTTGATCAAGGCTCTCCTCATTCAGCACCGCCAGAGCGTCTTGAAAGTGACACATCGATTCAGCGAGTGTTATCGGCAGTTGCGCAAGCCGTCCAGCCTGAACTCCATGAACCTCAAGTTACGGTCGAGCAACCCCGCAGAATTCTGGACTTCCTTTTACTGCCCGTCACCGTCGTTCGCCGCTTCTTATCACCAGCTTCGGTCAACCTCTCCGATGCTCTAGCAGACGTTTCCCCCGCCCCGATCACCTCAGCGTCTTCAACGTCGATCGCGGCTCAAGCCTCTGAAACCGCGATCGTTAAGCCGCGCTTGCCGATTCAAGCGATCGCATCCCTGCTCGATACGCGAAACCTCGTGCTGATCCTAAACGGCAACGTTATTCTCGACACGCTCACGCCCGACCAACAGCACCAGATTCAGCAGCGCATTATTTTCGAGCTTGCCCTCTACCGCCATTGGTGCAAGCAGCAATCCTTGGGCGCGTCCTCACCGCTACCGCTTCCCGACGATCGCCCGACGATCTTGCCTCCCGTCCGCATCTTCCGGCAACTCATGGCATGGGTGCAGACTGGACCTATTGCGATCGCCACTAACCTATTTCAAGAATCCGCCTTAGCCACAACGTACGGCTCCGATGGAACCGTCATTCAATCTCCAACTGGGCTAGATTGGTTTGTTCCAAATATCAGCGGGTCAGACATTAGTTGGAACGTGACTCCGCCAAAACTTCCTAGCGCCGGAGACTTAAAGACCGCGTTCGGTCAACTTCCGAGATGGACAGACCTAGAAGCCTTGGTTTGGGCAGCCATTCACTACTTCTTCGGCGGACAAGATCGACGCTTTGCCCCGTCCTATCCCTATCTTGGTAGCACAACAGAAGATCTTGGTGGCACAACAGAAGCCTCTGATCCTCAACTCACCGCAAAGTCTAACTGGTTATCGTGGTCAGATTTGTTTGGTCGTCCACCTGCTTACCCAACCTCGGCTCCAGAAATTGCGATCGCTGGAACTTTAGCAGATCCGGTTTCTTTGAAGTTGCGCTCTGCGCTAATCGCTCAAGACGGTTTACGCCCAGAAGTGACTTCTCGGACTCAACCCCGCCTTGCCCCCCGCTCTAAAATTTTGCTCGGTCGCTCGTTTAAGCAATGGTTGCAGCGCTACTTCAACGCTCGAACGTCAGTTGTCGTGCATCAACCCATCGAGTTGAAGGTAGATGACCCGATTGAAAAGGGTAATCTCACCATCCGCGATCGTCAGCCTAGTCACGTCGAAATCACTGCGCCCGCATCCATCAATCCGACTCCCTCTGAGGTTGAAGAGAGCTTAGCCACTTACACGTCCCATTCGGCTACTCATACACCAGATTGGATCGAGACAGACGCGATCGCGGCAGGCTACGTCAAATCCCCCGTGCAGAGAGTGATGAGTTGGCTAGATCATCTCGTTTCTTGGGTTGAAGCAAAACTCATTGCCGTTTGGAATTGGTTAACAGCGCGAGAGTCGTAGGCGCTTAAAAACGGTACAGCACTCCTGTAAGATAGAAACACGCTTGCCGTTCAGACGGAATTTATCAACGCCTTTCATAACCCCTGGAGTTATTCAGTTATGATCACGCTCAAGGTCATTGTTTACATCACTGTGGCATTTTTTGTGGGTCTATTTGTTTTCGGCTTCCTATCGAATGACCCCTCGCGGAATCCTAACCGCCGAGACTTAGAGTAATTCATCCTCGTGTGCGAGGTTTTGGGGGCAGTTTATCTGCCCTCTTTTTATGGAGTGATCATTCAGAGCTTGAACGTTTAATTTGCTCTGAACGTTTAGTTTGCAAGTAAAGCTAAGCTTCAGTCCACACGCTTTGGTGAATGATAAATGACAGTTGGAACTTCAGTTGACATGGATAGTCTCTAAATTTTTAACTCTAAATTTTTAACCCCGCCGCTCCTATAGACAAATTACCAATTACGGATTACAACTTATTCGGTTTCTCACTGCACCGTCATAGCTAATACATTTACGACTTACGACTTACAAATTACTCTATGCCCTACCCGGTTCCGCCTCCTGAGCCTCCTGCGATCGTCCGAACTTCTGAGCGTCCCTCTAAGCCAATTGCCTCTCTACCCCACTCATCAGACATTGTGCGATTGGCGCAAAGCACAGCTTTAGAGGAAAGGCTTGCTCAACCGACACCGCCAGAATCATCTCCCCTGTCGCTCTCTCAGTGGAAAAGCGCAAAAGTGCTGCGGAGAGCGAAAGCGTTAACCCCGCCAGTCACATCTCTAAATGCCGTTGGGCTTGAACCAAGCGAACAGAGAAGCGCCCAATCTGTGCCGTCTCCTTCTACGCCTTTACCGCCGTCTCAAGTTCCTCAACCGACAACACCCCTACCTCCTTCAACCCCGTCTACTCCTGCGCCGACAACCCCAAGTCCGATCACGCCTACGCCTGCTCCTGTACCGAGTCCGGCTCCAACTACGCCTGCACCCAACGTCCCAACGCAGCAACTTAACAACCAGGGATATTTGGAGCTAAGAGCCGACCGACAAGACTACGACGAACGACGCCAAATCTTTACTGCCGAAGGAAGGGTTTCGCTTAGATTTCGAGGAGCGCTATTGACTGCTGATCGACTGCAAGCCAATCTCGTCAATCGGCTCACCGTTGCCGAGGGAAACGTCACCTTAACGCGCGGCGACCAAGTGCTGCGAGGACAACGCTTCCGCTACAACTTGATTCAAGAAGAAGGCACGGTCGAGCAAGCCAGTGGTGAAATCTATTTACCTTCGACCCAGACAGACTTTAACCCCAACCTGCCCACTGACATTACCGCAGGCTCCATTCCGCCGGGGTCAGTCGGCGATCGCTTGACGGTCAACCAACCTCCTCAGGGAGTCAGTCGCCAAGGATCGGTCGGCATTGCGCTAGGGTCAAGAAGACGTACCTCAGGAGGGGTCGCAACCATTCCTGAAAGCAACGGAACCGTCAGCCGACTGCGGTTTGAAGCCGAGCAAATTGAGTTTTACCCGGAAGGATGGCAAGCGCGAAATGTCCGCATTACTAACGATCCCTTCTCGCCGCCCGAACTTGAGCTTCGCACCGATCTGGCAACACTAACCCGGCTTTCTCCGCTGCGGGATGAACTGCGAGCCTCACGCGCCCGCCTCGTGTTCGATCAACGCTTCTCCCTACCGCTGCTGCGAAATCGAGTTATCTTAGATCGCAATCAGCGTCAAGCCACCGGAATTAACCTTGGAATAGATGGCGACGATCGCGGCGGCGTATTCGTTGAGCGCAGTGTCGAGGTGTTTCCGCCTGGCCCGATTCAATTTACGGTTACGCCTCAGTTTTTTGTGCAACGCGCCATTCAAGGCGGCAATGGACTCGCCGATTTGTTTGGCTTGAGAACGCGGTTGACCGCTCCGCTCTCGTCGCGGACGGCAATTCGAGGCGATGTAGTCTTAACCAGCTTTGACTTTGGCAAAATTGAAGATAATCTACGGGGCAGTCTGCGGGCACAGCAACTGATTGGAACCCACACGCTCAGTTTAGAAGCGAGTTATCGCAATCGCTTATTCAACAATTCGCTCGGGTTTCAAGATGTCCAAAGCAGCATCGGCGCATTGTTCTACTCCCCAACGATCGCGATTGGCAACACAGGCATTAATGCGAGTTACCAAGTCGGCTATCAGTTTGTTAATGCAGACACCGATCGCCCGGAGTTACTCTCTGCCGACCGCCGCAACAATCGAGTCAGCTTGAGCCGGTTTCAAGCTAGTGCCGCGCTCAGCCGAGGCTTTCTACTGTGGCAAGGAAAAGGCTTACCCGCCACCGCAACCGAAGGGCTGCGCTACTCGCCTGTACCCATTGTGCCCTACCTTGCTTTGGGAACGGGCGTGACAGGTGTGACCTCCGCATACAGCAATGGTGATGTGCAAAATAGCGTAAATGCGACCGTTAGTTTACTTGGTCAATTTGGCCATTTCTCTCGAAACTTTTTAGATTACACCGCATTTAACATCTCCTATACCCAAGCCTTCCGTGATGGGTCATCGCCTTTCTTATTTGATCGCATTGCCGACGATCGCATTCTCTCTGCCGGAATCACTCAACAACTCTACGGCCCGCTTCGGATTGGATTTCAGACCAGTTATAACGTTCAAAGCGGGCGAGAAATTAGCACCGACTACATTTTGGAATACAGTCGCCGCACTTACAGTGTTGGTTTGCGCTATAACCCGGTTTTGCAACTCGGTTCGGTCAATTTGCAAATTAGCGACTTTAACTGGACAGGTGGCGGTACCGAGCCGTTTCAAGGAAGCGGCGTGAGACCTGTGCAGGGAGGTGTGCAACAATTACCAGAATAAGACCCCAATCAGACTTTAGATAGGAAATCAAGAAACGCTGCGATCGCGCGCTTCAAGATTGCTTATTCTAGGAGTACTGACTTAATTAAAATTAAGTAAAGGGAAAAAGAAGAACGCTACTGTTCTCCTTCGACCTTTTGCCTTTTCAAAAACGCTTATGACAAACCCGGCAAAAGGAACATTTGAAGATAAGACTGCAACCGCCCATGCGATCGATCTCCTGACCTATTACAGTTTTGATTTGGGCAGTCGGACAGCACCGCAACTGCTGGATCAATGGCTCAAGGACTATTCGGCAGGCTGGATTCGATGGGCGGTGATCGAAGCGTTGTACCAAGGACGCTACAAAGCCGTTTCGGTCGAGCAGATTTTGAAACTATGGCAACGGCGCAAGCAGCCTTGCTATCACTTTAGCTATGAGTTTGAACGGCTCGTTTGTCACAAATTTCCCCGCAATTTGGCTCAGTCGCCTCGCAAAGCGGTGACTCCCGTTGCCCCGTTTCCAGAAGAAGCAACGCTGCCTGCACTGCCTGCGCCTAGCCTACCTCCCGAAGTTGAGCCATTCAGGCCGCTCGCCTGGTCTGCTTTGGCAGAGCAACAGCACGATGAGCCGCTTTATGATGATCCAATAGAAGAAGTCGAATTGGAGTTACCCGCTCCTGCCCTAGAGCAAGACCGTCCGTTAGCTCCCGCTGAAGCATTACCGTTACGATCGCTAGCTCAAGTGCAAGAAGGGATGGAAGCGCTGATCAATCAAGCAACTTCTCACCTGAATGCTTCTTCAGAAGCGGGAACAAAATTGCTGATGGAAGACGCGCGGCATCGTGCGGTTTCGTCAGAGTTGCATGATGCGTCGATCTCAGAACGTCATGTACCAACTGCGCCTTCTAGATCTCAAGTCAGTTTCGAGCCAGATAGTTCTACAGAAAATGGCGTTAGCGCCTCTAGTACAGAAGAATTTTTGTTGGATGAGGCAGAGGTTGTAGACGAGAGTCACTTACCAATCCACCAATTCACGCCCACGCCTGACACCTCAGACTTTCACAGCAAACTGAGAGCGGTGGCAGACCAAGAACTAAAGGATCTGCGATCGTAGAGGCAAGACCATGCCTTTCAGATCAACAGGTTGTAGGGATGATTTTGCATTGAGTTCTAAAAAACCCTTCTTCAATCTCTGAAGAAGGGTTTGAAACCGACGGACTTAAAGCACCTCGACCTCTAATTGCGGTTGCGGTTGCGGTTGAAACTGAAACAGCGAGTAGACCACATCTCGACGAATGTTAATCATCATTTCGAGGAACAGTTCATAGCCTTCGCTCTTGTACTCGATCAGCGGATCTTTTTGTCCATATCCGCGCAAACCGACCGACTCACGCAGCCCATCCATGGATTGGAGATGTTCGCGCCAGAGCGTGTCAATGCGGTTGAGAATGAAGAAACGCTCTGCCTGACGCATCAAGCCAGGTTGAAGCGCATCGACTTCAGCTTCTTTCAGGTCATAGGCAATCCGGGCTTGTTCGTGTAAAAAGGTTCTAATTTCGCCAACGCTCATATCTGCCATTTGATCGGCTTCCAAATCGCTTAGCAGGTAGACAAACTCTTGGACTTTGCTAACGAGCTTATCGAGTTCCCACTCTTCGGGCGGCAGCTCAGGATTGACATAGGCGGTCACGATGTCGTCCATCGTTAGTTCGCCATACTTCACCACCTGTTCTTTGAGGTCTTGGCCTTCAAGCACACGACGACGCTCAGCATAGATGGCACGACGCTGATTGTTCATCACTTCGTCATACTCAAACACCTGCTTACGGATGTCGTAGTAGTAGGTTTCGACTTTCTTTTGAGCGCCTTCAAGCGATCGCGTCAGCATCCCCGACTCGATTGGCATATCTTCTTCGACGCGGAAGGCATTCATCAAGCCTGCCACGCGATCGCCGCCAAAGATTCGCAGCAAATTATCCTGCAAACTGAGGAAGAATCGAGTCGAACCCGGATCCCCTTGCCGTCCTGCCCGTCCGCGCAATTGGTTATCGATTCGGCGAGACTCATGACGCTCCGTTCCAATCACATGCAAGCCACCTAAATTGACGACTTCTGCGTGTTCCGTATCGGTGAAGGCATCGTACTCCTTGCGAATCATCCGATACACTTCGCGCAATCGCTGAATGGCCGGATCGATCGTCGGCGCTTTTTCTGCCGCCGTTGCGATCTTGTCTTCGGCTTCGAGTTCCGGTAGGCTGCGCTCTCCGTACTGCTGCACCGCCAGCATCACCGCATCTTTGAGGGCTTGTTCCGTCTCTCGTGACAGCGCTGTTGGATAGATATCCGAAGTGACTTTCCAGGTTTTGACCTTTTTCGTGGTGGCAAAGCCTTGTCCGCCTGTACGCGGATCGGCAAAGCCCTGACCTGCCGAAAATTCATCTTCATCCTCGGGCTGTACGATGCGGGGCATGAAGTATTCCCGAATCTTGAGCCGTGCCATGTAGTCGGAGTTACCGCCCAAGATGATGTCCGTTCCGCGCCCTGCCATGTTGGTTGCGATCGTCACTTTACCTTTCCGCCCGGCTTGAGCGACGATTTCAGATTCTCGCTCGACGTTTTCTGGCTTCGCATTGAGCAGGTTGTGAGGGACGTCTTGCGCCGCGAGTAGTCCTGACAGGAGTTCTGATTTTTCAACGCTGGTGGTTCCAACCAGAACGGGGCGACCGACTTGGTGCATCTCGGCGCACTCTAGCGCGATCGCGTTCCACTTTGCTTCTTCGGTTTTGTAGACTTGGTCGGAAATGTCTTTACGCTGCGTCTTCCGGTTAGTGGGAACGATCGTCACTTCCAGCTTGTAAATTTTCTCGAATTCCGCTTCTTCAGTCTTGGCGGTTCCCGTCATTCCCGCCAGTTTGGGATAGAGCAAGAAGAAATTTTGATAGGTAATTGTGGCGAGCGTTTGGGTTTCGTTTTGAATATCGACATTTTCTTTGGCTTCGATCGCCTGATGGAGTCCATCGCTCCAACGGCGTCCGGGCATAACTCGACCCGTAAATTCATCGACGATCACGACTTCGTCACCGCGAACGATATAGTTCACGTCTTTGATAAAGAGTTCTTTCGCTTTGATCGCATTGAAAATGTAGTGCGCCCACGGATCTTGTGGATCGAAGAGATCGGTGACGCCAAGCAGTTGCTCAGCTTGGATAAAGCCTTCGTCAGTGACAAGAATGTTGCGCTGTTTCTCATCGACTTCGTAGTGGTCTTCTTTGTTGAGGGCACGCGCGATCGCGGCGGCCTGCATATATTTCTCGGTCGGACGCTCCACCTGACCTGAGATGATAAGCGGTGTCCGGGCTTCATCGATTAGCACCGAGTCTACTTCGTCGATGACGCAATATTGGAACGATCGCTGCACCACTTCCTCCATTGAGGTTGCCATGTTGTCGCGCAGATAATCAAATCCCAGTTCGCTGTTGGTGGCGTAGGTGATGTCACAGGCGTAGTTACGCTTGCGTTCGGGAGGACTCATATTTTGCTGAATCAGCCCCACGCTCAACCCCAAAAAGCGGTGAATCTGTCCCATCCATTCGGCGTCACGACGGGCAAGATAATCGTTTACGGTGACAACGTGAACCCCGCGACCCAAGAGCGCATTGAGGTAGGCAGGCAGCGTCGAAACCAGCGTTTTTCCTTCCCCAGTTTTCATCTCTGCAATCTGACCATCGTGCAGCACCATACCGCCGATTAGCTGCACATCAAAGTGCCGCATGCCTAACACCCGAATCCCTGCCTCTCGCACTACCGCAAAAGCTTCTGGCAAGATATCTTCGAGAATTTGCTTCTCTTCGTTCTCGTTTTTTGCTTTTGTCAGCCGTTGCTTAAATTCTGCGGTTTTTGCCGCCAATTCGTCATCCGAGAGCGGTTTAATCTCTTCTTCTAAAAGATTAATCTCAGCCACTAATGGCTGATATTTCTTGACTTTACGAGCATTGGGGTCGCCCAGCAGAGTTTTAAGCATGAGAGGAAGTTAGCGGGTTTGAATCAGGGTAGGGAATCGAATCTTCGGCTGCGGCTATTAGTAACGTGCCACAGGCTAATGATATCCGACCCTTAGAACTCATCTAAGGTATACCAATCTTATCATTTTGGCTTAAGCCCATCCGATCGAAGCGGCGACGAGATGGTACGTATTACCGAAATGGAGCAGCGAGAATACAAACTGGTCGGCGCGATCGCTGCATAAAATGTGGACTTGGCAAGAGGAGTTAAATTGATTTATAAATCGTTTGGCGTTAGCCCAGTTGATTTGCTGATTCGAGCCAGCATACGGGGACCAATTTCATCATTAGGTCGAAAGGCAAAGACAAAATTATCATAGCCTTCACGCACTAAAACGATATGTGAACCCGTCTGTCGATCAATGCTCCAACCGATTCGTAAAAGCGCTGACAAGACTTTTCGCCCCTTAGCTGATGACCATTGATTCATGCGGCAAGAAAAGAGATGATGACAGGCTCAGGCGAAGCTTCGCTTTGCTCAATGCGATCGGCTAGAACTCTCAAGGCAAGTGCCTGAACGTTTGCAATCGCTCGCTCTCGGCTCTCACCATAAGCTAGAGCGCCAGGAATGCCAGAGACTTCAGCAATCCATCTACCGTCTGTTTCTTGCTCTGTTTCGATTCTAAAGTTCATGGCGCGTTCTCCCAATTTGGAGTTAGGCTTCTAAAATTGAACTGATTTGTGCCTGGATGACAAGTGATACAGGTTGCAAGCGTCGCTTTTTGGGGTAGCTCTACTTTTGGGTGCAAGACTTTGAAATATTTTGAGTCGGCAACTCGGTAAGGCACTTTTTCATCTGCCGCCACTAGCCGAGAGGCGAACTGTAAGTAATTCCAAACCAGGTAACGAGGTGGGTCAACCAAGGGCTGAAGCTCGGCTCCGTAATGCTGAGGATCGCGCAGCAATTCTCGCCAGGTTTGGGTTGGCAAAAGCGCAGGCGGAACTCCGATATGACAGGTCGCACAGTTTTCTAGGTAAAGCTGTTGTCCAAGCTGATAACGCTGAGGAATGATGTCTACGGTTCCAACTGAGCTGGGCGTTGCGCTTGCTGCAACAGGGTCAGCCGCGACAGACGGTGACGGAGCAATGACGGTTGCAAACCCTAGACCTAATGCCAAACTCCATGCCAAGAGCAAGCCGATCAAAATCATAGGACGTTTGCGGAGCCTCAGGCGGCGAGACTGTAGCGAACCGTTAGCAGAGTTTGACATGGGCATGGACACCTACAAAGACGATTGAGAAAAGACAGATGAGAGGGTTTTGAGCAAAGCACCGAAAAGGTTTGACCAAGAAAATAAGCAGGAAGTTTCGCTAGCAGGAGGGCGATTAGCGCAGAGCACAACTTCATAGGAATCGGCTAACTTTCCACTATTTGCTTCGATCAACGATATAAAGAAATTATTTAGATCTAAAGTGAGAATTTTGATACCGATTCTTCGCTTAAAGTTGGGTAAAACCAAGGAAAGGTAATCGCTTAGTTGCCTTGGTTTAGTTGTCAGAACAGGATGCGTTGAGCATGGATTGTCGTCATATTCAGTTTCGCGATTCTACAAGATTGCAGAATGCCTGCATTGAGCCTAACGCGAATCGCGGCTCAGAACTTCATATCGATCAACTTCAAGCATTATTTCAGGTTGCGGCGTTTTGGGCACGCGATCGCAAGCGAGAAGATTTAGCACTCGCGATCGCAAACAGTAATCCCGTCATTTCAGCTTGGGATCATGATCAACTGATCGGCTTTGCTAGAGCTACGTCAGACGGCATTTATCGCGCCACAATTTGGGACGTTGTGGTTCATCCAGACTATCAGGGTGCAGGACTCGGACGCAAACTTGTACAAACCGTGCTGAGCCATCCTCATGTCTGTCGGGTAGAGCGCGTCTATCTGATGACGACCAATCAGCAAGAGTTTTACAAGCGGATTGGCTTCGAGGAAAATGCAACCACAACAATGGTGTATTTCAACCAACCGATCGCCCTGCCAAACTCTGGGTTAGTGGTTGAATTGGAGTGCGATATCGGCTGCTAAGTTTTGCACGACAACGAAAGCTAATAATTTATGTAGGCAGCAGATATATAGGCAGCAGAAAGCTCATCCGCTATATCTGCTGCCTATTCGTTGCTAACGAAATGTCTCTGCTCAGCCTGAATAGTCGATTCACTGTCTCCACCGTCGCGTAAATTCCTCCAAGGTTTCTTTGGGAATTTGACCTTGTAGCCAGTTGAGCGCTTGATCTTGGCTAGGCAGGGATTGATAGTACTTGCAAACATTAACTAGTGTCAGCGGCGACAGCGCAGGAACTGGAGCAGGAGTGGGCGTTGGAGTCGGGGTCGGCGTTGGAGTGGGCGTTGGAGCGGGAGTTGCGCCCTCTAGTGCTGCCCACGTGGCCGCTCCAACAATGCCATCTGCCACTAAATTTTTAGACTTTTGAAAGGCGATTACAGCAGTTTTCGTTTTAGAGCCAAAATCACCATCTATCGTCCCGACATCAAACCCTTTTCCCTTGAGCAGCTGCTGCAAATCTTTCACTACATTTCCAGCATAGGTTTGACGGAGCGGAATCCGACCCTTGAGCAAGGCTTGCAGGTTGTCTAGAGTACCAGCAAACTGGTTCAGGTCAACGTTACCCACAATGCCGCGAAGAACACCTGTTTCAGAATACTGGTGAAACGTCCAGGTTTTCCAGGTTCTGGGCACAAAGGGCGTTCGGGTTCCAAAATTTGCGACCCATAGAGGATATTCTGCAAAGCTAGCGGGATTGCCAAGCTTATCTTCCCAAAAGCTGGGAAACGTGTAGAGCAAAGGTTTGCGCCCCGTTTTGTCCTCAATGATGGACATCCATTTGAGGGCGCGATCGATGATGGTTCTCGTATCTAAACCGTCCGTAATTTCTAAGTCCAACACAGGCGGTAAATCAAACGGCTCAATTTTGCCAACGGTTTGCATGAAGTTGGCCGCTTGCACAGCAGGATCGCGTCCGGGGCGGAAAAAATGGTACGCGCCTCGAACGATGCCCACAGAGCGAATGCTATTCCAGTTTCGAGCAAACAAGGGATCATTACTTGTTGCCCCTTCGGTTGCTTTCGCAAAGGCATAATAAATTCCTTGACTGGCAACGGTTGCCCAATCTACGTTTTCCTGATAAGCCGAGACATCAATTCCAGTTAAAGCCATACTGTTTTAGCTCCGAAACGCTAGTACATGAATAATTCACTAACGAGTTTCAGGATTCCCAATAAATAGACGCAGAGAAAAAGATAAACGATCCTTGAGCTCTTGGCGACCGTTTATTCTTTCAACTGCTTTTTCAGCCATTGATTAATCTCAGTACTTAAAAGCGCATTGCCGCGAGCACTGAGATGGATATGATCTTGATAGAGATCTTTAGGGGTAGGCGCTTGGTTAAAAATCGGCAGAACGTCGATATAAGCTATGCGATGTGCTTGAGTAAATTCTAGAAGACGCTTGCGAGCCGTTATTTCATAATCGCGGGAACCGGGTTGACCAATTTCTCTAAGCAGAGGCGTCATCAGCAGCAAAAATTGAGCATTAGCTTGAGTTGCGATCGCATAAATTTGCTCGATCGCCTCCAAGTTAGCCCTAACGCGATCGCCTCCCTCCGCCTGAAGTTTCTGCAACTCCAAAGGCAGTGGTGGAGCGGGCAGAACGTACCGAGTGAAAACTTCAGTCAGGGCGAGGAGCGGCCTGCGATCGGGATAGTTGCGATCGCGCCCAACCCCTAAAGGCGATGGAGTCGTAGCAAACAGATCATCGGTGTTGATCACCAGTACGATCGCTTGCGTCTCAAACACCCCAAATCGCCTTAGATACGCTAACTCGTTACGCGGACCCCAAGAATTTGCGGATGCATTCAATACCTCCAGCTTGCCGTTCCAAGGTCTTGCCACCAGTTCAGATAAAATGTCGGGCTGATCTGTCCACCAGCCGCCATTCACAATCGAGTCCCCAATCATCAGCACTCGCGTGAGGTTGGAGGGGCGATCGCGAAGTTCGGCACTCCGCATGGAGTATTGATTGATCGAGATTCGGTTACCAAAGCGACGCACGGTTTGATTAGGTGCAAGCAGATATCCGATCTCAGCATCCGGTACATAAAGCAACGGATTGCCAAACCCAAAGCGCGATCGCAGCCCCATCTCGACCAAAATCAAGACGGCAATCAGCGCCGCGCTAATCAGTAAAAACCATTTCATTCAGTCAACGTTTGCACTTGTGCTTTCCTATCTTGTCTGGTGTAGAGCATTTCAGTACAAAAAGTTTTGACAAATTTTGATCAATTACTGCCGCTAATAGAAGGCAAAAGCTAAAATAATGCTTCAGAATGAGTTAGTCAACGCGAATTGTTGGCTACCTTAAAACCAGTCACCTACCGTTATCACTGCTTGAGGAGTTGCAAACCATCATGTCAGACCTAAACCGTGGAATCATGAAGTTTGATGGAGCAGATAGCCCAGTTGTTGTTACGGCTTCTGCCGTTATGATTTTGGGAAGTATTGCCGTGTTGATTATTTGGGCAATGCGATCAGCCTATCTGTTGGGATAATTGTTGAACAACTCAATTGTTGGATAGTCAATTGTTGGACAACTTAATCCTCTTGGGGCTAACTCGCTCGAATTTCATTTGAGTGGGTTAGCCCTAAGTCTTTTAGAACTGCTTTTTGAAAGATTAATAGAAAAGATTAAGAGAAAATAGCGTCTTGATCGAGTTCATAAATGAAGTCGTAGTTAAACGAGAGCGCTTTGGGATGGCGGATGACTGAGAAGCCAAAGCTTGTTGTAGCAGCAGTTGTAAAGGTTGCGATCGCAAGCTCAACCAATTTTTTGTCAGAAATGTCTGGCTTTTGTACAAAATAGTCGCGCCGCGCAAAGAATAGCTTTTCGTCTCTAGGTGTGATGATCTGATTGAGGCGATGCGTATGTTGAATCGGCTTGATGTACATCTCAACGAAGTCTTCCTGATTGCGTTGAAGTCGGTAGAGACGTTCGTGTTGTAGCCAACTCATTCCAAACATCATTTTGATCAGTTCAAATCCCAAAATGTAGTTAAAAATATTGTTGCGTTCCTCGGTACTTGCCACAATTCGCAGTGCCGATTCGAGAAACAGATCGGGTTGCCGCCGCGCATCCTGAGCCGAATGAATGTAAAACTGTCGGATGTAACCTCTGACAAACGCTTCGGTTAATTCTGTTGAAATCCGAAACCGCTTCAAATTATCTCTAACTTTTTGTTTGATCTCACGGTTATTGACGAGTCTTGCAATTAACCCATTCGCCGTATATTCATCTAGAAATTCGGCTTGCACATCGGGCGTCGCTGCACACAGCAAATGACACAGCGATAAAACATAGCGTCGCTCGTTCCAAGGCAAACTCTCCGCCCACTGCTTTGCTTCAGGAGGAAGCTTTTGAAGCACATTTTCGATGGTCGATTCTGTCGATGCAATTGACGCGGACGGGTCGATTGAGTCAGAGGCGGACGGCTGGTTCATAGTCGTGATTCTCGAAGCTGCGATTGGCTCTGCCGAACTCTAAAGGAGCGATCCCTTCATGCCTCAAACAGAGTTGCAAAGTTCAAGAACATTTGCACAAACTAAAGTTCCATCAAAATAAAGTTCTATCAAAACGAACATACTCTGACCAACACTCTGACTAACACTGTGCTCTTTAAGTATGCCCTAGAAGCCGCGATCCGATTCGTCACCACATGGCAGACTAGAAACTGCTACAGCTTGCCCAAACGTTTACTAGAGGGCGTCTGAGTGTACGTTCGGCAGTGAAATTTTTGTCAACACTGTGTCAATAGATAGTTCGACATATAGTTCGACAACCTATGCCATCCGCCTAAGTTACCTTTACAATGAAATGTTAATTCAATAAAAGTTATTACGAGAAAATTGTGCCGGAAACGACTTCTCTTCCATCAACTTTGATTATCTCTGGGTTTCACGCCCTCTCAGATCCATTACGGATTCAAGTCATTGAGCTATTGCGCGATCGCGAGCTTTGCGTATGCGACCTCTGCGAAGCAATCGGTGCGACCCAATCTAAACTCTCTTTTCACCTCAAAACTCTCAAAGAAGCTCAACTTGTGCAAACTCGCCAAGAAGGTCGTTGGATCTATTACCGATTGAACTTGTCTCAGATGGTTGTGTTAGAGCAGTATCTTGCAGAGTACCGTCGCTTTAGCCCGATTCTACCGACTCGGACATGTCGCGAAGAATAATCTAATGAGTAATTCTAATAGCCACTGTGCTTTGGATCGCTTGCCAAATCATTTTTCAAACAAAACCATTTTTTTGAAAGTCGATGCTTTCACCAATAATCGGTTTTAAGTTGGCACAACGAATATCCCGATCTCGATCAGTTTAATTTCGGGCAACGTTCTAGAAATAGGTTCTAAGAATTAGTGATTTAGACCGCTCGACAGAACTCATAGCGGTTGCTTATAAGTGAACGGTATAACGTTGCTCATTATTTGCTCTAAATGAGACATAGTTTATTGTTCTGCTAACACTTGCAAGAATGTTGTTTGAGCTTCTCGCAGATCAACATCAGAATTCGCGCTCTGAATCATCTGCATAGCTTCGTCGTAGGATGAACCAGAACTAATCAGATAGGCAGCGAGCATCGTTGCTGTTCGTCGCCGTCCATTGGTGCAGTGAATGGCAACGGCGTTGCCAAGCTGATTTTGCTGGTCAACAAAGCCTTGTAAGTTCTGAACCTGTTCTCGACTTGGTGCAGTGCCTCCTGGAGTAGGAAGCCACAAATGAGGAATATTCGCTTCGTCATATAAAGCTAGATTGGATGGGTCATCTAGAACGGAAACGATCGCACCAATTCCGGCTGTTTGTAGATTGGTGAGTTCTTCCTTAGTTGGCTTACGAACGCCTGCAAGCTTAGCAGGAACAACCCACCATAAGTTCTTCTCAATGGGCTGAACAATTTGCTGCTCCATTCACTCAAACCTCCATCACAGTGTTAATCGTAGGAGAAGTCATCAAGGCTAACGGTGAACCCTCAAACAGCGCGGATCGCGTAGGGTTGCTTTTTCGGGATCACGCGGAAACCAAGCTGCCGTGCGTTTACAGACTTCGACTAGCATTAGCATAACTGGAACTTCGATCAGTACGCCTACGACCGTCGCGAGTGCGGCTCCAGAGTTTAAGCCAAATAACACTACAGCGGTAGCGATCGCGACTTCAAAATGATTGCTGGCCCCGATCAAAGCAGCAGGAGCAGCATCTTCATACGATAGCCCCAACTTCAATGCGGCAACGTATGAGATTAAGAAAATGAAATTGGTTTGAATGAACAATGGCACTGCAATCAATAAGATGTGCAATGGATTATTGACGATTAATTCTCCCTTAAACGCAAACAGTAAAACCAATGTAATGAGTAATGCAGAAATTGCGACAGGATTAAGATATTTGAGGAATTTTTGCTCAAACCAATCTCGTCCTTTATGTCGCAAAATCCAGTATCGCGAATACATTCCAGCAATCAACGGAAAGCCCACATAAATCACGACAGATAGCGCGATCGTTTCCCAAGGAACAGTCAAATCATTAGCAGCAAGCAACCACCGTCCTAATGGCGCGTACAGCAACAACATGGCGAGGGAGTTGACCGCGACCATCACCAACGTATGTCCCTGATTGCCATATGACAGATAACCCCACATCAACACCATTGCAGTACAAGGGGCAATCCCTAGCAAAATTGTTCCCGCAATGTAGGAGTTGAATAGTGCCACTTCGCTGCCGCGAATGATCTCAGTTCCAGTAATCAGTGGACGAAACACACTACCGAGAAATGCTTGAGCAAATACCAGCATCGTAAACGGCTTGATCAACCAGTTCACCACCAGCGTCAAAATCACAGGCTTCGGAGCTCGAACGGCTTGCTTAGCTTGTGAGAAGTCAATTTTGACCATGATGGGATACATCATGAAAAACAGACAAATGGCAATGGGAATCGACACTTGATAGAAGCTCATCGCATCTAAAGCCGTCGCAACCCTTGGAAACGATCGTCCTAATACAATTCCCACGCCAATACATAGAAAGACCCATAGAGTAAGGTATTGCTCAAAAAAGCTGAGCGTTCCGGTCGCTGGTGCGGATGATGAATTTAAGTTGGAAGGTTTTAGGCTCATGAGGTAGACCGTTAAATATATCAGTTGTTCGTTAAACGTTAATCAGGCAGAAACTCCAATCACCGCCTTCTGTCCAAGCAATCTCTTTACTCGGTGGAGGATCAGGCCGCTTGCGAGTAATTACCGTCGCTAAGACCAAAACGGTCAAAAGCTACAAGCAGCCACCAAGCCATAAAACCGATACACCAATCCAGATATCACCGTTTCCGCTAACCGTCCTCCCGAATTCGCCATGTAACAAAAGCCAACATTAATGCCAACTCGGACGGGCATAGATTTTACCTGTGAACGGTTTTTATATTTCAATTTAAATTAGTATATTGCTTTAGTTTCTTGTGTCAAGCGATAAAAACCGCGATTTTGAGAACTTCTCAAATCTAAATAAATTGATGTTCAGTTTTATTGATCATTCACGATCGCACCTTGAGAATAGAGCGATCGTGAACGCTAACCCTCAAAAAACAGCTTGCTTCGCGAATCCTTCTGCACCGTATAGCTTTAGGAGGCGATCACGATACAAGGCTCAAAATTGTTTTCAGTTGGTAATTTTGCCTTACGCAACAGGTTCCCAAGCTTTTTCTCTGCGATCGCGACTGCGCTCAAACGTTGTGAAGATTAATCGAGACGGGATAGCATGATGCTCTTTGGATTTTTTCGCGATCGCGTCATTGATTGGAAAGACCGTACTCGACCCGTTGATTTGAATGCCCTGTGTACCGTGGGATTTCCGTCTGTAGCTGGCTGCCTGCCCTATTTGTGCCTCTTCAGAGAATCACATTGGAGCAATTTAGTATTTCGTGCATTACTACAAGTGCGTCACAATGATTTTAGTGTTGCTAAATCATTGTAAATACTCATGCTGGTTTATCTTTAGGCAAGCGTAGATGATTACAGGATCAACAATATGAAACAAGGGCTTCTTTGATCTCTCTCTTCGTTAAACTCATTCCACTCAATCGACGGGTAGACTTCTGTGATCCAGAAACGGCTATTTCAACTCATTACAGTTCTCTTGGGAGTGGGGCTACTCCTTGATGTAGCGTCGCGTCTCGGAGCGGAAATTATTTGGTTTCAGGAAGTTCATTACCTCTCTGTATTCCTGCTCAAATTTCAGGTTCGACTGATTCTAGTGGGAATTGTGTCAGGGTGTACGGCAGGTTATTTGTTAGGGAATCTGGCGTTAGCTCAACGATTGAAATATTCTCATGTTCCTGACGAGGTGAACCAGGACAAGGAAATTAACAATAGACAGTCCGTTTTTGGATCACCATATCAAGTCAAGCTTCAGCGTTCTGCCTCACTGCCCCGATCAACTCCTGCGTTGAGGCTACCGTTACTGCTCTTCCTAACGCTAGGGCTAAGTTTGCTCGCGGGTTGTTTGCTAATTTATTATGGTCAGCTTGCCTTTGGCTACTGGCAGTCAGGGCCGACCCTTTCTGGAACATTTGTTTCTCGCTTCAACCTCAAGAACCTTTGGCAGGTTGGAACCCAGTTGACGGGGCAGATTGCGTGGTTAGGCGGAGTGTTGGGCATCGCGATCGCTCTGTTGGTTTATTCCCGAGTTTTGCTCAAGACAATCGCGATCGCGCTCAGCATCTTGTTTGGCTGGTTGCTATCCAAACAATGGGCCGTCGTCCTGCAATGGTTACATCCCACCTCGTTCAATAATGCTGATCCCTTGTTTGGGCGAGATATCAGCTTCTACATCTTTACTTTACCGCTCTGGGAATTGCTGGATTTATGGCTGCTTGGGCTGTTTTCCTACGCTTTTATTGAGATTGCACTGACCTATTTGCTGTCGGGAAGTAGCCTCAGTCAAGGCAGTTTTCCAGGCTTTTCACCCGCCCAGAAACGGCATCTCTGTGGAGTTGGCAGCGGGCTAATGGCTTCCATTGCGTTGAGTTACGGGTTGAGCCGCTACGAATTGCTGTATTCGCTGCGTGGGGTAACATTTGGTGCTAGCTATACCGATGTGACCGCGCAGCTTCCTTTCTACACTGGCTTGAGCCTTCTGTCACTGGCGATCGCACTCTATCTTTTGTGGCGCACCGTCTTTTGGCAGTCCAAGTCACCCCATCGGCATTGGGTCAACCTGGGACTAGGGCTGTTTGGCCTCCTAGTTGTCGCCGGAATCGTCGTTCCCGAAGCCATTCAGTATATCGTTGTGCAGCCAAATGAGCTGGCGCAGGAGCGTCCCTTTATCCAACGCACGATCGCATTCACTCGGCAGGCATTTGGATTGGAAACCATTGATGCCACCAACTTCAATCCCCAGGGACAACTTACAGAAACCGATTTGAAAGCCAATGACTTGGCCATCCGCAACATTCGCCTGTGGGATCAGCGCCCTCTGCTGCAAACGAATCGTCAATTGCAGCAAATTCGTCCCTACTACCGCTTTCCCGATGCGGACATCGATCGCTACACCCTCCAAACCGATGTGCCTGCTCGCCCGCCTGTAACTCCCTCCAAGCGTCCCGCACCAACCCCGCCTGCTCGCACTGAACAACGACAAGTTTTGATTACGGCACGAGAACTCGATTATAGTGCGGTTCCCCAAGAAGCTCAGACCTGGATCAACCGTCATTTGATCTACACGCATGGGTACGGTTTCACGCTTAGTCCGGTCAATACAATCGGTGCAGGTGGGCTGCCAGAGTATTTTGTTAAAGATATTACGGGTGGTGAAGCCGGAGCGCTGACAACATCTAGTCCTGCCATTCGTGCCAGCATTCCGATCGGGCAGCCCCGAATCTACTATGGCGAGATTGCCAACACCTATGTCATGACTCAAACCCGGACGCAGGAGTTGGATTATCCCAGCGGGCGCGACAACGCTTACAACGTTTACGATGGGCAAGGCGGCATCAACATCGGCTCCTGGTGGCGACGGAGCATGTTTGCCGTTTACCTGCGCGACTGGCGTTTATTTGTCACTCGCGATTTTTTGCCAGAAACGAAGGTGCTGTTTCGCCGCAATATCAAACATCGCATTCAAGCGATCGCGCCGTTTCTGCGCTACGACAGCGACCCCTATCTAGTAACAGCCAATGCGCAAACAACAGGTGTGCAAAAAACAGGGGAGCAGGAGCAGAATTACCTTTACTGGATTGTCGATGCCTATACGACAAGCGATCGCTATCCCTACTCCGATTTAGGCGGTGAAGGCATCAATTACATCCGCAATTCAGTCAAAGTTGTGATTGACGCTTATCACGGTTCTGTTGACTTTTATGTAGCTGATCCCAGTGATCCGATTATTACTACTTGGTCAAAAATCTTTCCCAGCCTGTTCAAACCGCTCAATACTATGCCTGCCAGTCTACGAAGCCACCTCCGCTATCCCGTAGACTTTTTCAAACTGCAATCAGAGCGGTTAATGACTTATCACATGACTGACCCACAGGTGTTTTATAACCGGGAAGACCAGTGGCAGATTCCGAATGAGGTGTATGGTGATGAGTCTCGCCCTGTCGAGCCGTATTACCTGATTACCAGTTTGCCCACTGTGCCGTTTGAAGAGTTTATTCTGTTACTGCCCTACACTCCTCGGCAACGGACAAATTTGATCGCCTGGTTAGCTGCTCGATCGGATGGTGAAAACTATGGCAAGTTGTTGCTGTACACGTTTCCCAAAGAACGGTTGGTCTATGGTCCCGAACAAATTGAGGCCCGAATCAATCAAGATCCAGTGATTTCTCAGCAAATTTCTCTCTGGAATCGTCAGGGGTCACGAGCAGTTCAAGGTAATTTGCTGATTATTCCGATCGAACAGTCCCTGCTGTATGTAGAACCGCTTTATCTGGAGGCGGCTCAAAATAGCTTGCCAACGCTAGTGCGTGTCATTGTTGCCTATGAGAATCGGATTGTAATGGCACCCACGTTAGAAGAAGCGCTACAAGCTATTTTCAGACCCCAAGTTACTCCAGATGCCACAATCATTCGCCCGGTTGAAGAACCGACAACAGGGCAGTAGGCAAGGGTAATCCTAGTTTGAAAAGGATAGAGGGGAATTAGGCAAGATCAGGAGAAAGATTTACTTTCCCGTTTTGGTCTGTTTTTCTTTAACCTTCCGCACTACCCCTTATTCCTGAAGATGTCTATTAGACTTTGTTAAGAACATGGGGGAGAAAGGCCCGTCGTACTTCTGATGCACCCTTCAAGCTCGGCTCGATCGTAGCTGTGAACCAAGATGAATCGCCCGTTAGAAAGTGAGCATGGAGGTCGACGAGTTGACCATAGCGATCGGCAACTTCTTGAATCGTAGTGTTCATGCGCTGAAGATTTTTGCGAGCGATCGCTGGGTCAACCCCTAAGAAGTTGCGGTTGTCATCGCCCAACGTCGGATCGTACACATTCCCCAGCAGAACGGGGCGGATTGGCAACTGTTGCACAAATGTATTGAGAGCATTGGCAAAGGTCTTAATCCCTGCGTCTTTGTCCTGAATTAGTCCACGTAGCAGATCATTGCCACCAACTGTGATTAATGCAATCGCCCTTTCTTTAACTCTCAATCCCTGTGTTTGAGAGGGCAACCCATCGACGGTCGCCCCATCACGGGCACGATGTTCGAGGCGAGCAGATCCACGGGATTCAAGATCCTGACCCTGAAATTGGGGAAACAAGCGATCGTCGTTCTGAACGAGGAGTTGCCCCGGATGAACACCAAACTCGTTGTATCGTCCGCAATCCAAAATCGAGTCGCCAAATGTGTAGAGTGTCACCATTGCTTGTTCACGTGTTTGTTCACGTGTTTGTTCACGTGGGTTACAGCCCAAGAGAGCTAGGACACTTGCTCCTCCAACCGCTTGAACAAACTGTCGTCGTGTGGGTGGAAACGGAGCCATCGCACTCTCCTCTTAGTTCGAGGCTAACATTAGGAGACGGCAGACAATACTAATCAGAAGATGGATTTACCGTCTGAAGCGCTCAATTTTGAAAGCCGAATTGTGCTGGTAATTGCTAGCTACAGAACAGCTATAGACCTGTTGGAAACGTTTCTGGTATTTCTGTTGCTTCGGGTTCATCAGGGCGATCGAGCGGCTCTACTGCCTGGGTATTGTCAATATGAATCACCGCATCAAATTGAGCCAGGATTTTAGCCTGAAAGTAATGACTACTGCGCTCAGTTCGGGGTGAATAAATAACCCCGATCGCTCGTTCTAATCGTGATTTTTGCAGTCCTGTTGTGGCTGAGTTTTCCTCACGTAGATTTAACCAAAATTGCGGCAGCCCAACCTGATGAAATACAGCTTCATAGCTTTCTGGTAAAGCCGGACGAACCTGCTTAATCTCTGCTGGATCACCCCAATGGGATGCAGCCGTTACCGTCCCACTGTACGTGGTAAAACCAACCAGCACAGCCTTTTGTCCGTAGCGTTCTCGAACAAGTTGTCCTACATTCCATTCACCTGCTTTGCCCATTTGGGTTGCCCGTGCGTCGCCCAAGTGAGAATTATGTGCCCAGACAACAATCTTGGGTTGTTTGCCCTGTCGTTTAAAGTGAGCAACAAGATGGTCTAATGTCTCCGCCATGTGAGCATCACGTACATTCCAGGATGACCCCCGCCCCTGAAACATAGCTCGATAATACGCTTCTGCATTCTTCACCAAACGAGCATTTTGTTCAGCGTCAAAAAAATCATCTTCTGCCACGCTGCTATCCCGTTGGGCGTACTCTCCCATGCGTCGTTGCAGTTCCATTAATTGATTAACCGCTTCATCTTCGCAAGAATTGCTAAGTCCAAAGGTTGTGGCATACCCATAGCTTTTTGAGTCTTCTCCAGCGTGTTCAAAGCAGGAATAACGATGACGTGCTTGCGCTGCCGCTTCTGGATCAACCTGTTCTAAGTACTTCAATACGGCTTGCATTGAGGCATACATGCTGTAGAGATCTAACCCGTAGAATCCTACTTTTGCGCCATAGTTGAGCAGAGTATCGTTATACTGGCGCAACCAAGTGATGAAGTTCAACACATCCGTATTCCGCCACATCCACAGGGGAAAATCCTGGAAATCTGCTAACGCATCAGCAGCGGTAGCATCTTTGCTAATGCCTCGCACAAAGCGATCGATGCGATCGGCATCAGGAAAATCAGCTTCTACCGCGACTGCCGTAAACCCTTTTTCCTGAATCAACCGTTTTGTGATTTCCGCTCGTTGCTGATAAAACTCATGAGTCCCGTGAGATGCTTCCCCAATCAGTACAAACTGAGCATTGTCTATCAACTGCATCAACGGATCGTAGTCTTTCGCTGCTCCCGTTAACGGATGAGCAAACTTCCGTATTGCATCAATTGATTGAGAAATCGTCTTTTGAGACATTGCTTTCCACCTCCGGTCATTTGACTGTTTTATCAATTGCGGTAAAGCAGTACAAGATTTTCACGCAGGTTCTTTAAAGTGCTGAACTATTATTTTTGGCTACCCTGATTCTTGAAGAGAGGAATTGCGCTTGGTCTTATTGTTTGGCTTTGCCTGCATGAACAAGATCTCTATCCTTGCGAGTAAAGACAGTGGGTTCTGACAAATCTGCTGTCATATAGGCAACCGCCATATCCTGCGAATTATATGCCCAGCCAATTCGTCCTTGCCGATCGAGCACAATACAACCCGCTTCTCCTTCCACCCGCTTCATTAAGGTGTCAATCGCATGTTGGGCGGCTTTATCGGGATGACTGCCATCAGCTAACGCATCAATTGCCGTCTTTGCTAGCACGACTGGAATAATCGACTCGCCATCTCCTGTGGTCGAGCAAGCCCCCAACCGATTGTCTGCATACAAACCGCAGCCTACCAATGCCGTGTCCCCGATCCGACCTTGAGACTGCCCAGTTACCCCGCCCGTTGAGGTGCCAGCAACGAGATTGCCATTTGCATCCAGTGCCACACAGCCAACCGTATTGGGACGGTCTACAACTTCAGCTTCCTCTTTCCACTCTTGATACTGTTCTTCGCTAATTAGGGCTTTTCTGGCACACATTTCCAGCCCATGTTCGAGGGCAAAGCGTTCTGCGCCTCGTGCCACCAGCAATCGGGGTTTGTCTGCCATAACTTTGTGAGCGGCACTGATGGGATGGCGGACTCCCTGCACGGCTCCCACCGCTCCCCAGCCTAAGGTTGCACCCTCCATGATCGCGGCATCCAGTTCCACTCCGCCCTCACTGTTGAGAGTTGAACCCAAGCTCGCATTAAACGTTTGGTCAGATTCGAGAACACGAATGGCTGCCTCAACCGCTTCTGCCGCACTACCGCTACTCTGAAGCACGTGCCAACCCGCTTCTGCCGCTGCTCGACATCCTGCGTGATTCGCCACTACTTTGTCTTCTGAAATTTCTTTTGCTCCACCATGAACAATAATTGCTGGTTTCACGTTATTCATCTTCACCCTAGCCCAATACTTACCTAGAAATTGTCAAATCATGACAGCGATCGCTGCTTTGATCGTGTTATGGATCTGCCGACAGCTTCGATGCCGTGTCCTAGAAACCGATTAATCCCGTCTTTGACAAGGGCAATCCGATTGTCCTAGCGCCACCTTAAACTCCTCTCGCTCTACTTAGCAGTAAAGATATAGAGTGACAATTGAGGCGATCTCCATCAACTACTTCCATCAATTACCGTAACGGTTGCCTTTCAACGGAATCTCTATCCCAGGAACGGCACTGATGTTGCTTAAAGGATGAGATTTGATTAAGCGAGGTAATTTATCTTTAGCAAGGTTCCTTCGCCCTCACGCTCGCCTTTTCTCCTAACCTTAATTTGCTGCTACATAACTCTTTGAACGCGTGCAAGATTAAAGCCTTTAAACTCTAATTTTGGCTAGATAAAATAATTAAGCTCGGTAGGCAAATTCTCTGTTATTGTTCATAATCGGAATGAGTTTGCGTTAAGTAGTTCCAGTCTAGTGTCACAAAGGGTCAGTTGAAAGCGATGTTGCACTCTAACGGGTTTGATTCGGAAAATGGTCACAAGCAGTTTGAACTACCAGGAGCGCGTCCTCACTACAATCCCGATCGTCCGGGTCAGGTTGAGCATATTTTTCTAGACTTGAGGCTCGACATTCCGAATCAGTCCTTTGCAGGCACGTGTACAACCCGACTGAAGCCGATACGCGATCGCATCGATCGCTTAACTCTCGATGCGGTCAATCTAAACATTGAATCCGTCAAAATTGGCAACACCGATCAACCGTTTGACTATGATGGCGAACAGGTGCAAGTGTGTCTGCAACAACCGACTCAAGCAGGCGTGAGCTTCGAGCTTGCGATCGCATACCGGGCTGACCACCCCCAACGCGGCATGTACTTCATTGCACCCGAAGAACATTACCCCAACAAACCCGTTCAAGTTTGGACGCAAGGAGAGGACGAAGACTCGCGGTTTTGGTTTCCGTGCTTTGACTATCCTGGACAACTAGCAACCTCCGAAATTCGTGTCCGTGTGCCCAAGCAGTACCTAGCAATCTCGAATGGTGAACTGATTGAAACGCAGGCAGACGGCGATTTCAAGCTCTATCACTGGCGGCAAAATGAAGTACATCCTTCCTATCTAATTACGCTGGCAGTGGGTGACTTTGCCGCATTGCAGGATGAGTGGAACGGTAAACCTGTGACCTATTATGTTGAGCGAGGACGGGAACAACAAGCGCGGCTGAGCATGAGCAAAACGCCACAGATGATCCAGTTTTTTAGCCAGAAATATGGTTATCCCTATCCGTTTCCAAAATATGCTCAGGTCTGTGTCGATGACTTTATCTTTGGCGGCATGGAGAATACGTCTACCACGCTGCTTACCGATCGCTGTTTGCTAGACGAACGCGCGGCGATCGATAACCTCAATACCGAAATGCTCGTCGCTCACGAACTGGCGCATCAATGGTTCGGCGATTTGGTCGTCATCAAACATTGGTCGCATGCTTGGGTCAAAGAAGGCATGGCATCTTACGCCGAAGTGATGTGGGTCGAAAAAGAGTACGGAGCGAACGATGCGGCTTATTATTTGCTCGGTCAAGCGCAGGAATATTTAGATGAAGACTCGTCGCGCTATCGGCGATCACTAGTGACGCACGTGTATCGCGAAGCGATCGAACTCTACGATCGCCATATCTACGAAAAGGGATCGTGTGTTTATCACATGATTCGTCGGCAGCTTGGCGACGAACTATTTTATAAAGCGATCGCAACCTTCTTAAATGACAATGCTCACCGCACTGTTGAAACAGTCGATCTGCTACGTGCGATCGAGAAAACAACAGGACGTAATTTGATGTTTCTGTTCGATCAGTATGTCTATCGCGGTGGACATCCTGATTATAAAATTGCTTATGCTTGGGATGCAGAAAGTAGTCTTGCAAAAATTACAGTGACGCAAACGCAAGCAGAACTTTTTGATCTCAAAATTCCAATTGCCGTAGGTTACATTCAGGAAAATGCTGAGCCAACATTAAAAACGTTTAATGTCAGAATTCATGAGAAAGAGCAAAGTTTCTATTTTCCATTAGAAAAGAAACCTGATTTTGTCAGCTTTGATGTAGGAAATCATTATCTCAAAACGGTTGAATTAGAGTATCCATTTCCAGAACTAAAAGCACAACTGCAGGCTGATCCTGATCCGATCTCTCAGATGCAGGCCGCCGCCGCGATCGCTAAGAAAGGCGGATTAGAAGCGGTGAATGTGTTATCCCATACCGCCCAGACTGCACGATTTTGGGGCATTCGCGCCTATGCGATACGCAGTCTTGCCACCATCAAACTCGATCAAGCCGTCGAAGGCGTACTGGCTGGATTGCGCGATCCTCATGCTAAAGTTCGACGGGCAACTGTGGAGAGCTTGGGACAAATTTCTGCCGATGACAGCTACACGGCGCTTAAGTCTCTAGTAGAGCAAGGTGACGCGAGTTACTACGTAGAAGCGGCGGCGTTGCGGAGTTTAGGGCGAGTGGCGGCAACGGGTAGTGATACACGAGAAGCGGATGTATTGCAGGTGATTAACTGCGTTTTGAAAGAGCGTCAAGGCTGGAATGAAGTGGTGCGATCGGGCGCGATCGCGGCCCTCAGTCAACTCAAAACCTCTGAAGCCGCTCTCAACCTAATTTTGGAATACACACAGCCCGGAGTACCACAACCGTTGCGCTTAGCCTCGATTCGCTCCTTGGGCGCAATCTCCACTGGGCAAACCAACGTCAACGTTGAGCGCATTTTAGAGCGGCTAAACGTCCTATCGCGAGAAACGTTTTTCTTGACTCAGGTCGCGGTCGCGATCGCGTTGGGACAAATGGAAACAATCAAAGCTGTCAGAGTGCTGCAATCGCTGGCAGACCAAACGCCTGATGGTCGCGTGCGTCGCATTGCCGAAGAGTCGATTCAAACGGTTCAGAAAAATGCAGGGTCTGATAAAGCTGTGAAGCAATTGCGAGAAGAACTTGATCAGATGAAGAAAGAGAATCAAGACCTCAAGAGTCGGTTAGAAACCTTGGAGGCGAAGGCGAGGTAGGCACGCCTGCGTTGCCGCAAACGCAGGAGAGATAAGCGGAATGGCAAGAAGTATGGACAAGGGGAGTGTGGAGGACTTTTAGGTAAATCTGGCGGGAGATAGGGAATCGAGGAGTGGATCGCGTTCACTCGTGACGTGAACGGCGAATCGCTTCGCTAATGGAGGTACGATCGCTAGGGGATTGCTAAAGCCTGAGAAGAGATGAAGCCCTTCGTGTCCCGGCACCGTGCCGATCAGCGGTAAGCGATCGCGACTAAACGCAATCAGACAGTGATGCCATTTCCCTGGAATGTCTTCTAGCTTCGGTAAAACATGGCCAATGTTGTGCCGCAGTGCTGCCTCACTTTGAGCCGCATTAATTACTGCGTTCTCGCTGGTAAGGGTGCGACTAATTTGACCAATGCGAATTCTGCCATCCAACAATTGAACGGCTCCAGCATCTAGAATGGCGGGCGCAGGCTCGTTGTCGGGCGCATCCCACAGCGCTTCCACCTCTGAACGAGTCGCATCGGCTTCTAAGGCAAAGCGCTCGGCGGCGGCAGGCATCACAAGCGTACTTAAACGTAAATCAACAGGCGGAGTTTCGATAAGTTCCGCGTGGGTAAAGTATTGCTTGACAGCAATTCCAGCGTCTTTGAGGAAGTGCCGAGTCACCCCTCCAGTGCAAAGGGCAACGTTTTTTGCGGAGAACGTTTGAGTGGGCGTGACCGCTCCTGTAATGGTTCCTACGCTGTCTTTTTGCAGGTGTACCACTTGAGCAATTTTCAACTCTCCGCCCAGCCTCTCAAAGGCTTGAATGTATGCTTGAGTCGTGCGCTCGGTTTCAATGTGTCCATGTTTGACTGTTAGCACACCTGCGATCGCGTCGGCATTTAATAAAGGCTCTAGCTGACACGCTTCTTGCACCGTCAGAAGCGTGGGCGGAATCGCGAAATATGTATAGTTTTTCGCGATTTCTGCTGGATCATGTTGCGCCGAAATCGTGAGCAGCAAATCCACTTCTCGAAACTGAGTATCGGCGTCGAGTTCAGCAGAGAGCGATCGATGAATTTCGATGCCTTCGGCGCACAGTTGGTTCGTTAACTCTGTTGTGCCTGACCAGTAAGCAATCCCGCCGTAGCTAAAGCGAGTCGCCGAGTGCGGCTGCGCGGCTTGGTCAAGTAAGAGGACGGAATTTTGCTTGGCTAGTTCATAAGCAAGTGCTGCACCTGTAATTCCTGCACCAATGACAATCCAATCATGCATAAGTAGTAGCCGACCCAAAGAAACGCGCCTGTTCACTTTGAAACAAATCTTGCAAATTTGCAATTCGCTAGAACTCAGATCATTCAGCAACGCTTTTCCGTAATAGCACTGGAAATTGCATCAAAAAAGCGCCTCAGTACTATTACGCCTACAATTCGTGCCTACAGTTTAAGTATTAATTCGGACGCAGATAAAAACGATCGCTCATTTATGAATATTGCGTATACGATGCATTTGATAAGTTGTCCAAACTCTACTGGAGCAGCTTTACCCGTACCAATCCATCTACAGCATAAACCTCAAAAATAAATTAGAAATAAGACTCTAAATAAAGAAATCTCAAGGCAGTCTTCGATCGAACTAATTCAGTTCAAATCGAAGACTTGTTCTGTTGTAAATTCAATTTTTAGAGCTAAAAAATAAGACTTCATTTATTAAATTGATTTGTGTATCTTTCATAAATTTTGGGTAGGCTAAACTCGTTGAACCTCAGAAGAATTATTGAGAATCAATAGTTTCCTCTGTGTTAACACTTAAATGTTTGAGCTTTAATGATCAAACATCTGAACGTGAATTAAATTGAGTACTGTGCGTTAGCATCGGCACCATTGCCACTATTTTTGATGCTAAACCTGGTCATCAAACTATCTTTTAGTGGGCTAACAAAGCTGTGGTTAACGGTCTAAAGAATCTGGTTTCAAGAAAGTCCAAGGGGGTTGGTATAGAACTCGCCCCCGATCGCATCAATATCGTGCAGTTACGCAAGCATGGACAAGGGTTCAAGCTAGCAAACTACATTACGGTTCCGGTTCCAGAAGGAGTATTTAAGGAGGGTGAAATCGTTGATCCATCTGCAATGGCTGAACTGATCCAAACTGCCTTAGCAGAAAACAAAATTAAGGTAAAGCGGGCAGCGACTGCTATTCCAGGAGGGCGGGATACTGTCACTCGAATTATTCCAGTTCCGGCAGAACTCGACGATCGAGAACTGCGCGAAATGGTGCTGAATCAAGAAGCCGGACTTTATCTACCGTTTCCTCGCGAAGAAGCCGATGTCGATTATCAAAAACTTGGATTGTTTATTGATGAAGACGGCATCGAAAAAGTTCAAGTCTTGTTAGTTGCTACTCGTAAAGAAATTACTGACAGCTATCTCGCAACCTTCCAACAGGCTGGATTGGAAGTTGATGTTTTAGAAATTAGTAGTTTCTCGCTAATTCGCACCATTCGAGAACAATTGCGACAGTTTGCGCCGCAAGAAGCGGTGGCATTAGTCGATATCGAATTTGAGAGTACAGAGATCTCGATCGCAGTAGATGGTGTACCGCAATTTTCGCGGACAGTGCCGATTGGGACGTTTCAAATTCAAGGGGCACTGTCGCGGGCGATGAATTTGCCGCCGTCCCGCAACGCAGATTTGCTGCAAGGCATGACGGTTCCCCTCAATACGATGGAGACTGTCGGTGCACCCCGTGGCGGAGGCGGAGGCGGGGGCACGAGTCCCGGAGCCGCCGCAATGATGAGGGTTTTGGGAGAACTGGCGGACGAGCTGCGCCGCTCGATTGATTTCTATCTCAACCAGGGCGACAACTTGGAAGTCGCACAGCTTCTACTGGCAGGACCAGGAGCCGCGATCGGGCAACTTGACGAATTCTTTACCCAGCGCTTGAGTTTGCCCTGTAGCCAGATCGATCCAGTAGCGGCACTGTCGCTCGAAGCGGCAGAAATTTCTGAGGCCGCTAGGCCTGGATTGGGCGTGGTGTTGGGATTAGGACTGCGGGAGGCATGGTGAAATGTATAGTTTAGATGTCAATTTTCTCAACGATCGACCCGAACTCAAACCGAATAGCCGTCGGTTAGGTCGGTCTCCAAAGCTTGTAATTTCTAGCGCTGACAAGCGCCCGATGTACATCGGGTTAGCGGCTCTGATTGCCTTTCCGGTGTTTGCTGGAGCCATTTATGGTGTTCTGGCTTGGAGGACTGGAGACTTAGAGCAACAGCAGGCAGCTTTGGACAGCCAGTTAGGCAACCTAGAAATAGAGAAGAAAAACTTAGCGACGATTGAGGCACAAGCCAAGCAAGCGACGGACGAAGCGCAGGCGCTCGCAACGGTGTTTAACCAAATTAAGCCGTGGTCAGCGATGGCACAAGACATCCGCGATCGCTTGCCGGCTAATGTACAACTTCTCGCGATCAAACAACTGGAGGCTAAAGATCAGGCGAGCGCCCCGGCTGGAAGTGCCAAAGTGTCGAACACCGTACAAATTGAGGGCTTTGCTAATTCCTTTAACGATGTCAACGATTTTCTGCTGACGCTGCAACAGTCTAACTTTCTGAAACCTGAGATCACCAAGATTGTGGATGCTCATTTGGGAGAAGATCGGACACTGCAAACGCCTGACATGCCGAATGTCCCGTTTAAGCGTAGTGGAGGGGCAATCAAGCTGCCAAAGCAGGTTCAGTTTTCGATCGTGACGGCGGTGAGCGAAGTTCCGGCGTCTGACTTGATTCGAGAACTCGATCGCAAAGGCGCGGTCGGGCTAGTCACTCGGATCGAAGCGTTGCAGGATCGGGGCGTGATTCAAACGGCTTCGACTCAGCCTGCGAAGAGCGCAGCAGATATGAAGGCAACGAGCCAAGACAAGGGAGCGAAGAAACCATGACGAATGGGGATTTTATTCAAGACTCAGAGTTTGAGACACCCAACTACCCAACAGTATTTGGGCTAACAATGACTCCGGTAGTACAGGGCGTCTTGTTTGGTTTAGGCGGAGTGATTGCGTGTGGGGCCATGATGGTGTACTTGGTTAGCCCAACGTGGGAGACCTACCAAGCACTCGATGCCAAAGTGAAAGAGAAGAGTGAACAAGTTAAACAACAAGATGCAATTCGTCAGCAGATCAAAGCGGCGAAAGTTAGATTAGAGAAATCGAAACAACAGCGCGAACAGGTTTATGCCTTGTTTGCTAATGAAAAATCGATGGATACGCTGTTGCTTGATCTAAACCAACAAATTGAAAAAAATAACGTTGGATTGCTCGCTGCAAAACAATCAAAGCTCAACGCTTGTCCAATCTATGTGCGGGAGGCGTTTGCCAGTAGCGATGGCGCAGATCAGTTTACGCAAAAGTTTGGGGCGTTGGTTGCCCAAGCGCAGCTAAACAAGTTTAAGCCCAGCGAAAAGGGAGCCGAAATTGTGAATGACGGCTCGTTAGGCGCAGCGGTTGACAACAAGCTAAAGCGGCAATCGATCAATGTGGAGTTTCAGGGCAATTTCAACCAAACCCAATCAATTTTTAGAACGATCGAGCGGCTGCAACCGTTGCTGCTGGTCAGAAATCTAGATGTGAAGGTGGGCGACGGAGCCAAGACAGGAACGCAGCTAGTGGAATTTGAACCGGATGGGCGAATTCGCTATCTCACAAACTGTCAGCCGGATACAAAGATTACGACCTCGTTCCAGATGCAGGCGTTGTTGCCCTTAACGGATGTCGATCGCAAGGCGATCGCAGCAGTGCCCACTCCTTCACCCGGAGCCGCAAAGTAACCTGACAGCGAGTAATTCCAGACCGGAAGTAAGCGCAATGTCTTTCTTCCTTTTTATCCCCCAAATCCCTATCCCTAGAGGAGTGAACCCGTGAAAGAGCTTCGAGCTATCGGCGTAATGACCGCCGCTACGATCGCACTATTTGCCAGTCAGCCCGCATCGGCTGCCCCGACCCAAGTGAGCAATGTCCGGCTGAATCCGACGGGATCAGGGGTGGATGTTGTGCTAGAAACGCAAGGTGGCAACAAAGCGCCGCAAGTGTTTAATGTCAATCGGGGCAATACGTGGACGGCTTACGTTTTTAATACTCAAATTGCTCAACCGTTTCAGCAAGCCAATCCTGCACCGGGAATTGCTTCGGTTTCGGTGAACGCGATCGGGGGTAATGGAATTCAAGTCGTGGTGGTGGGTAAGGCAGGAACACCAACAGGTCAGGTGGCAAGCCGCAATGCCCAAGGCGTGATTCTGAGTGTGGCGAGTACGGGCGGTGTGGCAACGGCTGGAAACGGCAGCGTCGCTCAAGTGACTCCGACTGTGGCTCAAGCCGCTCCGGCTAAAGCTCCGGGCGCAGTGATGATGCAAATTACGCCTCGTCCGCCGTCAGGTACGCCAGTTACGCCGTTTGTGCCGACTGCTCAAGTTCAGCCGAGTGGCGCACCGTTTGTGCCGACTGCACCCGTTCCTCCCTTGTTGCCACGTGCGATCGCGCCTCCCGTGGGCGATCAATCGGTTGCAAACATCGATGCGTCTCCATCCGCGATCGACCTTGGAACGAATGAAAGAATTCCTCGCCTTGTCCTGCGCGATGCTCCGGTAAGAGAGGTGTTAGCATTGCTAGCAAAAGCAGCAGGCTTAAACTTGGCATACAGTGAAGGGTCGAGTGGAGCCGCACCAGGAGCGAACGGAGCAGCAGCAAAATCTGGCGGTCCAACCATTTCACTTGATATTGAGAATGAAGCCGTTCAGGATGTCTTTAACTATGTGCTGCGGATTACTTGCGTTCCTGTAAGTGCACAGGGCGGAGCCGCAGGCGGAGGCGGACAGTGTGCAGCACTCGAAGCAAACCGAGTCGGACGAACTGTTTTTGTAGGAACTCGCCTCCCGGATGAAGCGCGGAATTTGGTTTCTCGAACCATTCGTCTCAATCAGGTAAATACAACTGATGCAGCGGCGTTTTTGACGACTCAAGGCGCTGAAACTCAACGTCCATTTGAACAAATTCAGATTCAGACGGTTGGAGAGGGAGCGGCAGCAAGAACGATTGAGACGCGGACGCCAACGATTTTGGCACTGAGACCAACTGAGGGAACGGGTGCATTGGTGTTAAGAGGACTGTCGGTTTCGACTAACGACCGTCTCAATTCAATCACCCTAACTGGAGCGCCCAAGAAAGTAGAAATTGCTACAAACCTTCTGACTCAGCTTGATGCCCGTAAACGTCAGGTGTCAGTTAACGTCAAGATTGTAGATATTAATCTACTGAAAACGGAGGACTTTAATACTAGTTTCTCGTTTGGCGTTGGTAACAACTTCTTTAGCGTAGACCAAGGAGCAGCAGTATTTAATTTTGGCTCTGTCAGACCGCCAACCAATGCAGAAGTTCGTAATGGATTGACTTCTGCCCCCGTTACTGGAAACTTGTTCCCGTCTGGTACAACCTTAAGTCCCTTTGTTCAAGAGAACAGCAATTCTCCTTTTGGTAATCCTGGAACTGGGGCACGTGCTCCCTTTGGTACGAATGGCAATCCCTTTGCACCTGGTCCAACTGCAATTAGTCCACCCACGATCGATGGCACAACAGGAATTGTTACTGCACCAGGCACAGTTACTTACGGCTTACCTTCTTTGTTTCAGTTCCCTTCGAAATTCTTGTCTCGCTTACAGGCTCAAGTTATTAGCGGTAATGCAAAGGTGCTATCAGATCCAACAGTTGTGGTTCAAGATGGCGAATCATCAAGTGTGCGTTTAACGAGTGAAGTTTTTGCAGGATTCAAGAGAAGCGCTCAGGTCAACGGTACGCAAAGTGCAACTATCGATGAACCAATCATCAAGGAAGCAGGATTAATTCTCAATATGCAAA
Source organism: Myxacorys chilensis (assembly GCF_059505265.1). Classification (NCBI taxonomy): domain Bacteria; kingdom Bacillati; phylum Cyanobacteriota; class Cyanophyceae; order Leptolyngbyales; family Leptolyngbyaceae; genus Myxacorys; species Myxacorys chilensis. Next base: position 67,299 of record NZ_JCACKG010000183.1, read on the forward strand.
TTGATCGAATTGATGATAACGGCTTCGTTACCATGCGTGTTAATCCAGTGGTTTCCTCACCGGGATCGACTGTCCAAACTCCTCAAGGTCAAATCACATTAATCAATGGTCGAAGTGTGCAATCTGGGGCGATTCGAGTCCGGGACGGTCAGACACTGATTCTGTCTGGAATCATTCAGGAAACCGATCGCGCAACGGTCAGCAAGGTTCCGATTCTTGGTGATATCCCGATTCTAGGTTCTCTATTTAGAAGCACGAATCGCAACAAGCAGCGTCAAGAAGTGATTGTAATGCTGACGCCAAGAATTATGGATGACAGCGATCGCTCTACTTACGGTTACGGCTATGTGCCGGGTAAAGAGGTGCGCGAGTTCATGCAACAGCAACAGCGCTAATTGAGCTAGTCACGTTGTTATAGAGTCATTGCCGAGGCTTAGAACACTCTAAGCCTCGGCATTTTCTTTAAGGATGGGGTTGTGACCTCGGAGTTTCGAGTTCTGATCGCGGAGTTCCAGGTTCTGATCGCGGAGTTCCAGGTTCTGATCTCGAAGTTCCAGGTTTTGAACTCGGAGTTCCAGGTTTTGAACTCGGAGTTCCAGGTTTTGAACTCGGAGTTCCGGCTTCTGATCTCGAAGTTCCAGGTTTTGAACTCGAAAGGTCAAGCTCTGATCTCGGAGTTTCAAGTTCTGAACTCGGAAGGTCAAGCTCTGAACCTGGACAGTTCTGAATTGCCGTCCGAACAAGGAGGCTTCAAACTAAACCTCCATGACTTGCTGTAATTCCTGCGCCTCATCATTTGATTGCAAGCGCTACAGAGAAACGATCGCGCAAATTCAACCACCACAAACCGCCCAAGTGCAGAAGTCTACCGAGCGGCAAGACTGGTATTCTTTCAGGCGTAACGTTTTGCTTTCTTTATCACTGTGTCATTTCTCCCGCGTCTACAGCGTCAGGTTTGGCTGCTTGCGTTTGGTCGGCTCCTCTCTCAAATCGGTACAGGATTCACGCTCTTCTATGCGCCAATTTTCTTTGTCAACCAAGTCGGTCTCTCGGCAACCGCTGTTGGTCTCGGCATTGGCAGCGCTTCCATCTCTGGCATGGTTGGACGGGCACTCGGCGGCAGCTTTGCCGACTCAAAATTTTGGGGGCGCAGACGCACGTTACTACTGTCAGCAGCGATTTCTGCGATCGCATCATTCTCACTCGCGGCGGCTTACAATTTTCCCACTTTTGTTCTCGGTAATCTTTTAGTTGGACTTGGAACCGGAATCTATTGGCCCGCGACCGAAGCGGTTGTTGCAGACCTGACAACACCCGATCAGCGCAATGAAGCTTACTCAATTACTCGTTTATGCGATTCGTTGGGGTTAGGCATTGGCGTTGTCCTCGGTGGAGCACTAATCAGCTCTACCGGACTCTATCGATTACTGTTTGTGATCGATGGCATTTCATTTATTGTGTTTCTAGGCGTCATCTATTTTGCGATCGCAGAAACGAATCGCACCTTTAGCAAAGAATCTCAACTGAGTGGTTGGAAAATTGCGCTGAGCGATCGCAGGCTGTTGATTTATGCGATTGCCAATACGATGTTTACGACATACATTGTGCAGATCGATAGCGCGTTGCCGCTCTACTTTAGTAACTTCGTTCGGGTTAACGGCACTGATCGAGGATTTGAACCCTCAACCATTAGCGCTTTGTTTACGTGGCATCTAGCGCTGTCGGTTTTAGTGCAGCTTCCCATTGCTCGTATCCTCAACCGCTGGCGACGATCGCAAGTGCTTATCATATCCGCCACCTTTTGGAGTGCTGGATTTCTGCTGATTTGGCTCACCGGAGTTTCAACCCAAGGAAATTTAGTGTGGGCCGCGATCTCGCTTAGTGTATTAGCCTGTGCGATCGTTACTTACACGCCCTCTGCATCGTCTCTCGTCGTTGAGTTAGCTCCCGAATCCTTACGCGGCGTTTACCTCGGCATCAACTCTCAGTGCTGGGCAGCAGGTTATCTGATCGGGCCTCCCCTCGGCGGTTGGGCACTCGATCAAACCCGCACTATTGCCAATGGATACTGGTTAGTGTTGATGGGCAGCGTTGCGATCGCGGTCGGAATTTTGCGATCGTTGGATACAATGATGATTCGCAACAGCGAAAATTCCAGTACAAATTAATTAGGATGAATTCAAAGCTTTGCAATCCTCTTGAGATTTAGCAGAGCCTATTTAATCTTCTAACGCGCCATGTTCAAAAAATGTTCAAAAGCCGCTTGCTTCTCAGCCTAACTGCCTTCATCATTAGCTTCTTCATCGGTCTGCTCACGGCGAGAGACTTTAACAAAGCCTTGCTCACGGGAGGCATCACCGTTGTTGCTAGTTTAATCGGTGCTGCCGCCACAGAAGGACGTTACCGCAATGCTTTAAGTCAACGCGGCGAGGAATTAAAATCTCACATTCGGGCACTCCAACGCAGACGCGCAGAGGCTTACGAAGCGCTGGTGATCATGACATCAGAACGCGATCAAATTGCTAATAGCCTCAACTCGATGCAAACGCAGCTACGCAATTTGCAGATCCAAAGCTCTAACCTGTGGAAGCAAAAAGAAGAACTCAGTTGGAATCTTGGCACATCCGAACCGTCGCCCACGGCGAATCAAATGTATGGGCTGCAAGTCAGAATCAAAGAACTTGAACAAAAAGAAGCAGAGTTGAATCATTCTCTCTCTGCCACGCTTTCTGCCAAACAACGCGCCGAGCTTGCCCTCAAAACAAACCAAGCAGAACTAAACCAACTCCAAGCCCAACTGCTCGAACATGCCAACCGCAAAGACAGCCTTGCCAAAGAAATCGCGGCCTTGACCGCTCAAAAGCAGCAGCTAGAAGTAGAACTCGTCTCCCTGCAACCGAGAGTGATCGATCTAGAGCGCTACCGCACCGAGCTGAACCAGTTTTTAGCCTCTGCCGAACCAAAGCGGCAACAGGTTGAAAATAGTTCGCGATCGCTTCAAGGCGCGATTGAGCAACTGCAAGTGCAAATTTCGTCGCTGCACGGCGAATTGGGTCAACTCGAAACCCAGATTTTAGAACGGCGCGACCAGAAAGACATGCTCGATCAAGAGTTAGCCGCGCTCAAAGGAGAACTAAGTACTTCAGAAAAAGTGATAGCCGCCGATTCACCCGAACCTCAAACTAGCCAAATTCCTGAAGCCGGTTTGCCAACAATGGATTGGATGAATTTTTTCAATCAACTCCCCGATCCTGAATTTAAAGCCTTGATTGCGATCGCAGAGCACTCCAACCCTAGCCCTGCCCTCAAGCAAATTTCGGAAGATCACCTGACGATGCCAGAGCTACTGATCGACTCGATCAACGAGCGAGCAATGGATACGGTTGGAGATTTGGTCATCGATCCCAGTGCTAACACTCCGATCGTTGCTCCAGAATATGTAGAGACGATTCACTATTTGCTAGAAAGTCTACGAAAGTCCTAACGTCAGTTACACGGAAGTTACAAGCGCTTCTTCAATAGCAGCGCTCCTGCCCCGACCGTTAGAAGCGCGATCGCGGCAGACGGCTCTGGAACCTGCTCTCGCTCTACGACTTGTCCCGATGCCCGGATCAAAAAGTTTCCATCGCTGTAGAGCGTGGGTGTGAGCACACTGTAGTTGTAGTCAGTACGTTGCGGAAAGAACGGATTAAACGCAATGTAAGACTGATTTTTGGAATTGGGTTGGTTATCGCGATCGAGTTTATCTAGCGCTGCCGGAAACTGTCCTTGGAGTTGCCCTGGCAACAGCGCTCCGACATAAAACTTCTTGCCCTGAATTTGGGCTGGAGTGTCGAATTTAATATCGAAAAAAGAATCCGTTCCTGGAGCGCTAATCTGAGCGTCTTGCTGTGTCAGAAGGTTGAGCTTGCCATCCCCATTTTCTTCATAGATCAGCACCTTAGCCATCAATCCTTCAGTTAAGCCGCTTTGGGGCAACTTTTGCTTTGTGCAGGGATCGGTTGCGGCAGGCGTTCCCCAAGCGATCGACACCGAATCAATTAGGTTAGCGCTATCAATCACATCGAATTGATTCAGCCAGATGAAATCTGAAATTGGAGCACCATTGTTTAACGTACAGTTCGTGTCTGAGATGCCCACACCTGATTCGCTTTGTCCATCGTCAAGTTGATATAGCACTGAAGCCTGAGCGCCAGATGCAGTCAGTACGATCGCGGTAGTCATCACCCCTAGCACAGGCTCAAAAAGAACCGTTCTCAGATGAGCAAAGCGGCTTAAGGGCGCTAACGTACTGGCAAATCGCTGAATCATGAAGCTACATTCTCCCAAGCACAGTGACCTAGTTTTCAAGAAGGCATTCAGTATTACGAACATACTGGCGAAATTTCCGGAGGAATTGTAAGTTTATACAAGCAATTTCACCGAGGCTTCATAAAGCTTTTTAAATGCTCTAGGTCATTCTACCGAAGTAATAAGTGTTACGTAGCAAAATCAAGCTATTTTTCAAAGAATCCTGATATTTAGGACCGTAGAGAAGTAACACCTAAGTAAGCGTTGAGAATCATTGAAGCATTCTTTACTTATATACTCATACGGTCCTGCTGATCTTACTTTTAATTATATGAATTGATAGTGATGCTTAATGCAATTCAATATGCAATTCAATGTAGTCAGGTGAATCATGTTAATCGAGTGAATCATGCTTTTGGCAATGCTTCATGAGAAGGAATAAAAGCCATAAAAAATAAACTATTTATTGAATAGACGATTTAGAGGGCAAATTGAGAATTCCTCACCCTCGTTGATCAAACCTCATCGAACAGTGCTACCCTAACGTCTATTTGGAACCAGATCGGAACCAAAATCGCTCCTATTATTGACGCCTCATTGCACTATGCCTAAACTTCCCAAACGCATCTCTACAGCTTTAATCAACGCCCTCGGTGCAGGCGTTGTTCCGCGATCGGGACTAGAACATCTTGCCGTGGGTCGAGAGCAGGAACTCGCCACGATCCTGCAAGATTTGGAGCATGTAGCAGCAGGCGGAGCCTCGTTTCGATTTGTGGTAGGACGCTACGGCGCAGGAAAAAGCTTTACTCTACAACTGATTCGGAGTGCAGCGATGGAGCAAGGCTTTGTCGTCGCCGATGCCGATATTACGTCAGAGCGTCGCCTTTCTGGGAGCAATGGTGCAGGAGTAGCCACTTACCGTGAACTCATGCATCATCTTGCAACTAAAAGCCGACCCGATGGCGGCGCGTTAGCCACAATTCTGGAGCGCTGGATTGCTGCCATTCAAACCCAAGTCGCGCAGGACACAGGCAAAAAGCCCAACGATGAGGGCTTTGATCAGCACGTTGAGGATCGCATTCGTGAAGTCACTCAAGATGTTTCAGATCTCGTCAATGGCTTTGACTTTGCGACGGTAATCATTGCCTATTGGTCAGGGTATCGGACGGGTAACGACGACAAGAAAGAAGCGGCGTTGCGCTGGCTGCGAGGCGAGTTTTCGACAAAGACAGAAGCGAAAGCGGCGTTAGGCGTACGAGCAATTATCGATGATGACACTTGGTACGACTACATTAAATTATTCGCAAGATTTGTCGCCGATCTCGACTACAAAGGGCTGCTGATTATTCTGGATGAAGTGATTCACCTGTTTAAAATTTCGACGACCGTTTCTCGCCAGAATAATTACGATAAATTGCTCGCGATGTTTAATGACGCGATGCAAGGCAAAGTAAAGTATTTAGGAACCTTGATCGGAGGGACGCCTCAGTTTCTGGAAGATCCCCGGCGAGGACTTTACAGCGATCCGGCATGGCAACGCCGCACCGCACAAAGCCGATTTACAACCCAAGCTGGCGTAGCGGATGCTATTGCGCCTGTGATTCGTTTAGAACCATTGCAAGATGAGGATGTGATCGAACTGCTGAGACGTCTTGCTGCGCTCCACCGAGACCACCATGAGTACACTTGGACAGTAACGACGCCAGACTTGCAGACGTTTGTTAAGGTATTACGAGATCGCGCTGGAGCAGAAACTTACCTGACTCCTGGTGAAGTAGTTCGAGACTTCATGGCAGTGCTAAACGTTCTGCACCAAAATCCTAATCTCACCTTGAACGAATTGCTCAACAGCCAAAGCTTTCAAACTACAAAACCTGCGACCAAAGGCCCGCAGGTTGAAACCGATAGCGAATTTGCAGAATTCACCGTGTGATACGATTCGCCTAGCGTGGCTCAAAACGATTCGCTTAGCGAAGCTCGACGCGATCGCCATGACTTGGCGGTTGGGAAATCACGAGAAATTCTAACTCCTGGTCAGACTCATTCAGCAATTGATGCAGACAATTGCTCGGAACTTCTGCCCCTTGCTGTGCTTGTAGAATTTCACGTTTTCCGTCAATGTCAAGAGTTGCAGTTCCGCGTAGGACGAAGAAGAACTGATGAGCGTGATGGTGAAAATGCCGGACTTCAGACGTTCCAGGAGGCATTCGCTCGTGAATAACGCTTAACTGATCGCAGCTCACTAAATGCCAGCCATCGCATTGATTACCCCAAACGTAATGCTCAGCCGTTTCCTTGCTAATCATGTTTGTGATAGGAAATATGCGCTATTAGCACCAATGAACTATTCATAATGAATAAACCTGCGATCGTTGGTGAAAACATACACATGATGTCTTTACCAACGATCGCATCCAACCTAAACCGAATCCGGTGGCAACACGACTCGCTTCGCTAAACCTAACGATCGCAGAACCTGAATTGCCCACCACGTCACGTCGATTTCCCACCATTTCCAGCCCGCTTTCGCCACATTGGGATGGGCATGATGATTATTGTGCCAGCCTTCACCGTAGGTCAAAAGCGCCGCCCACCAAAGGTTTCGAGAATTATCGTCTGAGTCAAACGTGCGGTAGCCCGTCATATGGGTTGCCGAGTTGATCAGCCAGGTGCTGTGCCACAGAAACACGGCGCGTAGGACTAAACCGTAGACAACAAACGACCAGCCACCCAGCAAGTAGAGAACTACGCCCAACGGAATCTGTAGCAGCAAGAAGTAACGATCGAGCCACCGATAGAAGCCATCTCGCTCCAAATCGGGTGCAAATTTTTTGTAAGAATCGTAGTCAAAAAACTTCGGTCGCGGGTAGAGTACCCAAAGCATATGACTCCACCAAAATCCGCGCTTTGACGAGTACGGGTCGTTGTCTATGTCTTCTGTGTGCAAGTGGTGCATCCGGTGTCCAGCGACCCAAAAAATCGGTCCGCCCTGCATGGCGATTGCGCCAATAAATACAATGATGTATTCCAGCCATTTTGGAACTTGTAAGCTACGATGCGTAAGCAGGCGGTGATAGCCCAAACAAATTCCAATACTGCCCGTTAGCCAATGTAGTGCGATCGCGACGCCCAACGCCGACCAGGAAAAAAACCACGGAGCTAACAATGCCAGCGCGTGAAATGCGCCAAAGAACGCCACATTTAACCAACGTATCGATAACGCTGGCTCACACGAAGGAACTGTTTGATGAGAAATAGAAGTCATGAACATCCTTTACTGAATGGATCTACTGAGTGGATCAACTTTCATCAGCACCGCAATCGATCATAAAACCAATCGTAAAACAAAGGATCAATCCACTGTGCTGATAGTTCTCCTCCTTCACACCTCTTGTTGGACGCCACTACAGAATCCAGATACAGTAGATGAGAAGATGCAAGTGTCGCTTGCAATTCTAGCTTAACAACCTTTGTTTATTCGTGCAAGTGGCACTTGCATCGTTTCTATGTCAACTCCGCGAAACCCGACTCGACACCGTCTAATTGACGCGGCATTAGAACTTTTCGCTCATCAGGGCGTAACTGACACCACGACTAGACAAATTGCAGAATTAGCCGAAGTCAACGAAGTCACTCTGTTTCGGCAGTTTGGCAACAAGCACGGGCTGTTGCTGGCAGTGATTGAAGAAGCCGCTGTGTTTACCCACATTGGGCAAACCTTAGTCCAACAGGGGAACCAAACCAGTAGCCTGGATGAAGCCCTGAAAGAATACGCCAACGCTAGTTTACAAGCATTGGAGCGCGTTCCTGAAATGGTGCGCTCGGTCGTGGGAGAAGCGGGACAGTACCCAGCGGAGAACCGTGAGGCGCTAGGACGGGGGTTTTCGCAAGCCAATCGCTATGTAGCGGAATATTTTGAGACGGTAATCGATCGCGGTCAACTCGACACTCATTTATCGGCAAGTAAACTTGCAAGTTTACTCAATGGTATGTTGCTCGGCTACGCCGTGATCGAATTCACGAGCGAATTTCACGATTTGTGGCAAAATCGAGAGGATTTTCTGGACAGTCTCGTTACTCTATTTCTGCAAGGGGCAGTCTCCAATAAGCCGATTCAGGTTAACCAGAGCGCCGCATCGCGATCGCTAGTAACTGATTTACCCGCAAGCGTGGTTCACACTCTGTTGCAGCGGACGAAGAAGCAAGGATTACAGGACTATGCCCTAATGTATGTGCTGTTTGGTGCTGGTTTGAATCTAGCAGAGCTTGTAGCGCTAGAGCGATCGCACTATTTTAGCGATCGCTCTCAGCAATTCCTCCAAATTACAACTGGTGTTCCTCGCCAAGTGCCCATCAATCAATGGATCATGGGCAAGCGGTATGGGGCATACCTAAAAAATCCCTTAGTTCAATGGCTCAAAAGCCGCAAAGATAATGCATCTGCTCTATTCTTAAACGCAGAGTATCAGCCTTTTACAGAAGCCGAGCTTCAACAATGGTGGCAAGAGTTGACTTTGGGCGTGATTACCCCAGACGGACAGGCCCCAATGATCGCGCAAGCTCAGCAAACGTGGTGTGTAGAACTATTTCTACGGGGCATGACGTTAGACCAGATGCAAATTCTCACGGGTTGGAGACCCAACCAACTCGAACCCTACGCCCAACGAGCGAGAGAAAAAGCGGCGTTAGAGCAAGCCATCCGGCTAGATCAAAAATCCTAAGACATCAATCTAATCTTGCTAATCTTGAAGCAGAACAACCGCCCGAAACCTACTGCGCAATGAGTACAAAGCGCAACTCTGTAGATATGGTTTGGAGTTCGGCAAAGCGATCGCATCAACAATTGCAGCAGCGGATCAGCCGCTTACATCGCTACTAAATCCGCTGCCATTTAACCGCGACTACAGCGCACCAAGTTGCTGACGAAGTTCGCGAGAAATCATAACCCGATTGACAGCATGAATCACGCCATTGGAAGCTTGAATGTCCGCCTGCACAACACTGCCATTATTAACAATCACCCGCTGAGGCGTCACCTCGATCGCAAGGCCGCCGCCAAGTGTCTTAACTCCGCCTGTCTTGAGCGCACTAGATCTGTATTCGCCAGGAGCAACATGGTAAGCCAGGATGCGAGTTAGCAATTGTCGATTTCTGGGTTGCAGCAGCTTTTCGAGTGTACCTGCCGGAAGCGCCGCAAATGCAGCATCGGTCGGCGCAAAAATTGTGTAGCGTCCACCTCGGCTTTGCAAGGCATTCGTGAGTCCGGCAGTTTGGACAATTCTCGCTAATGTGGTAAAGGAACCCGCACTGGAAGCCTGTCTCAGCAGCTCAGACGCTGAACTGTCGCTAGTATCAGCAGGCGTAGAAGGGCTAGGCTGCGCCGTTGGTGACGGCAAAGGAACTGGGCTTTCAGAAGGAATCGGAGAAGGAGTCGGGCTGTCTGAAGGAGTGGGGGTAGTTGAAGGAGTGGGGCTGTCCAAAGGAGTCGGAGTGGTTGAAGGCGTAGGTGTAGGACTTTGGGCAGAAACCGAAACCCCTGTCAACGCCATCAGAAATGCTGATAGAAAAGCCAACGATCGCAAACGGGAACTGACTGGATAACGCATCACGAAACTATCCTTAAAGGGGAAGATAGATTAAAAGACGCTCACACTCTAAAGCAGAAATTAACAAATTCTCCTCTATCTAGAGAATTAGGCATCAGGTGTCGCTAAAACGAATATCTCTAATGTCATCAGCCATGTGAACGGCACTTAAATCGTTTTTCAGAAGCGCTCCTTCGGATTTTGCTCCGTAACCTCCTAGTTTTCAGGGCTTTGCCAGATTTTTACTCCTTCGCTATTCGCTACAACGATCGCGTGTCCTTCAAGCGCAAATTGTACAAATAAACTGCTGTACCACGAGGTTCGCAGCAGACCTAAATAGCGATCGCTTTGTAGTTGCCAGAACCGCACCGTACCGCCAACCGTTGTGGCTAGAATCTGACCATCGGGGCTAACCACCAAATCTGATGTTCCCGTCTCCATTACCCGCACGGGTTCTCCAGTAGCAAGATTCCAAATTTTGATTTTGCTGCTGCCTGTAATCAACGTCTGCCCCGCTTGCCCAAAGGATAATCCTGTCACATCTCCTGAATTGAGTGTGTGCAGAAGTTCTCCTGCTTTAGCAAGCCATACCTCTGTTTTGGTGTCTCCGGTGGCTAAGAGCTGTCCGTCTTGACTAAAAGCGATCGCGCGGGCAGGTCGTTCTCCTAATCTGTACCGGAACTGCTGAGTCGATACATCCCAAAACTGCACTCCGGGCAAAGCTTCTACTCCATCTGCCCAACGCTGAACCCGGCTTCCACTGGCTAACGTCCGTCCGTCGGGACTAAAGACTAGCACCGACGCCCGACCTGATGGCATTGTTCCGAGTAAGCGGCTTGTTTGCATATCCCAGAGCTTGATCGTGCGATCGAGACTACTACTGGCGAGTATTCGTCCATCGGGACTGATGGCTAACGCTGTAATTGAATTAGAGTGACCCACTAGCGGCGGCAGCAATTGACGAGTTTTGAGATCCCACCGTTGAATAATGTTGCCGTCTCCGGTGGCTAATAGTACGCCCGCCGGATCAACCGCGATCGCGCTTTGTTTACGACTCAGTAGAGTTTCGGGTTGGGCATAACACACGATCTCAGCTGCGTACATTGGCAGGCAGACCTGGCTCGGTAATCGAGCCGCGATCGCATTGCGCAGCAGGATGTGGAGACCTACGATTAGCGCGATCGTCAGGACGCTCCCAATACTCGCCGTCACCATTAGTCGTTTGTGCTTCACAGATCCTTTACACCAAAATTCTTTACGCCATTGGAGCTAGTCAAAAGTTCTGTGGTCGGGATCGCAGAAACTGATCCAAATGGTATCTTAAAGAAAGTTCATCTGAACCGAATATGTGAATAAGAATAGACTACTATTTGTGCTGGCGTTGCTGGTATCAACCTATCTGAGCGTAACGCTTCTGCATTTGGGAATTGATAAGTTCTATTATATTCTAGTAGGCGGAAAAAAGTTTGCTACGTTTCCAGACCTCCGCATTCAACTGGGAATTGGTCTGAGCTACGTTTTCATCTCTATTCTCTATTTAATTTGGATCGGCAAGCACTTTCAAGATACGCCGCCAGCGGTTACAAGTCGCTTTAGGGATGTATTGAAATCTGCTTCGCCGTTTCTAGTTCTAGCGTTTATTGCCTATCCTTTGGGCAACGACATCTATATTTACCTACATTCTGGGTTGATGAATCTGAACCGGGTCAACCCATTTGTTGTGAGAGCCGCTGCGTTTTCAACAGAGTTATCTCCTTACGTGGATTGGGGGCAGACTTCAACCTATGGACTCGTTTCACAAGCCATATTTACCGTGTCGGCAGCGTTTGTAGCTGTGCATCCGCTTGTTGCCGTTTATGTGTATAAAGCCATTTGTTTAGCATTGCACACTCTGAATGGATTTCTGATTTGGAAATGGTTGCCGCATACGGAGCGACATCGAGTTGCGATCGCATATCTTTTGCATCCTCTACTACTAATGGAGCAAGTTAGTTCAGGGCATGTCGATCTGTTAGTATCAACCAGCCTCATTGCCTTTGCGATTAGTTATGCAAAATGGCGCTATTGGACAGCATTTACGGCGCTATGGATGGGTCTGTTAGCTAAAACTCTGCCTCTGATTTGGGTTCCGTTAATGGCGATCGCGGTGCTGCGTCGCGGACAGGGGAAACAGTTGTTTAGAATGATCTCAGCCTCCATCGCGATCGTGGGTGTGCTAACCCTTACGATCCTGCCTAATGTTTCCGCGTGGCGTAGCTTGCTGAATCCAGGAGTAGAAGGACAGTTTCAGTCGTCTCTGCTTGCGATCGCGCGGTTTCTGTTGGATATAACTCGTATTTTTATAGCTCCAGAATGGCTGTCATTCGAAACGGGGCAAGCTATTTTATTGGGCCTGGTTCGGCTCACCATTCTTGGCTTCATTGGCTTTTATGCGTGGCGATTATGGCGTAGCGATCGCTACTGGGATAACACACCCCAGAAGCTACTAGAGGAAATGGGATGGGTCACGCTAGTGTTGTTGCTAATAGCAACACCTTGGCTAATGCCTTGGTATAGCTCAATTTTGATCACCTTTGCCGCTTTACTTCCGAGAGCGCGATTGTTTGGGCTAACCAGTTTAGCGTTTGGTCTATCAAGCAGCGCACAGTATGTACTCGCGAGTAATAGCAGCATCAAGAGTTTTGTCTCGATTGGACTGCCGATCGCAGTTCTGATCATTGGCAGTTGGCTGCTTCGACGCCGTTCTCCAACCTCAGAAGTTGTTGTCACTTCAACCAACGATCCGTTGACGTCAGAAAACTCATCTCTTTGAGATCCCTGATTCAATCTATTACCTCGTTCAACCTATCACCTGATTCAATCTATTAGTTGTTTTGAAAGAACGATCAGGTTGATTAAGTACAGGTAGTATTTTGGTTAAATCTAGGTTATGCTGTGGTTCTGAACATGAGCTTTACCATCAATCTTAGTTCGTTAAACGAGATTGCTCTGCAATGCAGCAAATAGAAAAACTACAAGTTTATTTGGAGTGGTAGGTGCAGTGAATATGTTTTCAAGTTTCAGCTAAAAGAACAGCAGAGTGCATCTAAAGACGGCTAAGGCAAGTACTTAGGTAGAGAGCAGTTTCCACCTTCTCTAGTCATTAGAGGCTTTACACAATATGAGTAGCTAGATCGAAGGAGATATTGTAGTGAAGATCAGGGTAAGCAGTTGGGTAAGTAAACTACTTTGTCTACTTCTGTTGACGGATATTTGTTTTATTGTTTTGCACATTTTCTTCTTATTGGATGTTTGGAGCGACCTGTATCCAGATCCCTCTTCAAATCCCTACTCGATCGAAACAGACAGAGGATTTGCTGAATTTTTTCAGTATATGAAGGAGTATTGGTGCGTCCTTTTGTTGGGTTTGATTGTAGTGAAGAAACGTTCACCTCTTTACCTAAGCTGGATGCTTTTATTTCTTTATTTACTGATTGATGATTCCACTAGTTTTCATGAAGAAGTGGGGTTGTACATCAGCAATTCTCTTGGATTTATTCCCCTGTTCGGGCTACGAGGACAAGATTTTGGAGAGGTGCTTGTAACAGCCTCAGTTAGTCTATTTTTGCTGGGTTATATCGCTATTGCTTATCGTTTGGGCGATCACTTATTTAGAAAGGCATCTAAATATCTAATCGCAATGCTTTTCGCACTCGCAGCCTTCGGAGTTTTGCTCGACTTGATCCATATCATGGCTCCTGTCGAATTCTCGGGTAAATTGGGACTTTTAGAAGATGGGGGTGAAATGATAGTCATGAGTGCAATGACTACCTTCGTTTTTGTTCTATCTGAGCAGGTAAAATCAAAAACTGAAGTATAGCCAGTTAAGGAGCCGCAAGTTCAGGCGGCACAAAGTAGCTGGTTTGTCTGGGCCGTGCACCAAACTGTTCGACCAGCAAAGTGTGCAGCACGGGCTTGAGATCATCGCATGGAATGCCTTGCATGACTCGCTCACCGAGATGTGCCTCTTTACCGACTTTGCCACCCATCCAAATATCAACGGCTTCTACGACCTGACCATTCTTGCGTCCTTTTGTCCCCATCATGCCGATATCTGCGACTTGCGGTTGCCCGCACGAGTTAGGGCAGCCCGTCCAGTGAATGCGGATTGGTCGCGATACGGTCAGTTCAGCTTCCAATGCTTTAATCATCGCCAAAGCCCGATTTTTGGTCTCGATCAACGCAAAGCCGCAAAACTGATTGCCTGTGCAAGACACTAACCAGCGCGACATATTATCGGGATTGGTCAAAAAGCGCTCTTGCAGCAGCGGTTCGTTGAGCATTGCCTGCAATCGACTGCTGGGAACGTTGGGAATGATCAGGTTTTGTTCTACAGTCAGGCGAATCTCGCCACTGCCATAAGTGTCGGCAATGCGGGCGAGGTCAAACATCTCGTGGGCGTAGAGGCGACCGATCGGAATTAGGAGACCAACATAGTGAAGTCCTGGTTGCTTTTGCGGATAGACGCCGATGTGATCGCGTTTGTCAAAGGTGATTTCGTCTGTTTCAGCCGCAGGTTGTAGGCTTTGACCTAGCTGAGTTTCGAGTTCTGAGCGAAACTTTTCAATACCCCAGGCATCAACCAAATACATCAATCTCGACTTCTGGCGATTGGCTCTCAACCCATGATTGCGATAGAGCAACAGCACCGCTTCACACACGGGGACGACCGATTCTGGCAATACCCAAGCATCGAGCGGAATGGCTTCTACGTAACGCTTGGGCGAGAACATGCCACCAACGATGACATTAAACCCGATCGCACCCTCCTTGTAGGCGGGAATGAAGGCGAGGTCATTGGTTTCTGCGTGGACAGAATTATCGCGACAGCCCGCGATCGCAATGTTAAATTTACGCGGCAGATTTGTAAACGCTGGGTTGCCTGCTCCCATGTTGGTGATCATGTCCTGCACCGCACGAGTTAACCCACGAGTATCAATCAACTCATCAGCTTCTAGCCCTGCCACGGGTGATCCTGTGACGTTCCGTACGTTATCAACTCCCGTTTGCACACTGGTCATCCCCGCCTGCTCAAATCGGCGGAAGATATCAGCCGCGTCTTCAATGCGGACTCCTCGCAGTTGGATGTTCTGACGAGTGGTAATGTCGGCATTGCCATCGTCGCCGTAGCGCTGCACGATCTCGGCTAACACGCGCAGATGACTGCTGGGAAGAATACCATTCGCAGTTCGCATTCGCAGCATAAACCGACCCGGCGTAACGCTGCGATAGAACAAGCCTAAAACGCGCAGGCGAAAGTCGCGATCGGCTTCATCTAGCGCTTCCCAACCAATTTCTGCAAAGTAATCTAGCTCTTGCTTTAGGACTAGACCATCTTTCTCAGCTTTGATTCTTTCAAACTTATTTAGCGTTTTAGCAGGCGCATTCTCAGATGGAGAGGTGTTGATGCTAACGGCTTCCGCATCAATCTGAGAGCCGACTGCACTGGCAGTTTGTACTTCTGATGTCTCTGTCATAGTGTTAACTGCTGTTTTTAAAATTGCTTTAACTAAGAGCCGCGTTTCCTTCGGAGTTGCGCACTGCGCTAATCGCGATATCAGATTAAGACAGCGTTCTTCCTCGACAGACTATTCAATCTGCTCTGTGAAATCGGTAGAGATTGCTACACAAAGACATGGCGCAGGGACAAATCCATCTTTTGATGCAGAGAAATTCACGGCTAGTAGAGCCTTAACACCTGCTTGTACGCTTAGTTACGATCGCACGTTTCTTAGTTCCCACTCCTTGTTATTGAGTTGCGATCGCACGTTCCTTAGTTCCCACCCTTTGTTATTGAGTTACGATCGCATCTTCCTTAGTTCTCACCTTCGTTTCTTAGTTCCCGCCTTCGTTCCTTAGTTCCCACTCCTTGTTATTGAGTTACGATCGCATGTTCCTGACTCCGACTCCTGCTTTACATAGAACACACCCAGCGATCGTGAGTATCATTCAAGTGGTAAAGAAAACAGTTTGATGCATCGAGAGTGCTTAGATAACAGTTCTAAAGTCATGCTGCTGACAGCAGCATTAGCCGCAGCGAATCGAGACAGACCCGCCAAGGCAACGGTTGCGCTTTCAGCGCGAACCATTTCTCCTTAAAAACCTCCGCTTGAAGGTGATAGTCTTGCGGACTCGTCGGAGGAGCATTGAACTTTAGAAAAACCGTCATGCGATGCGGCGTTTCACTCGTCGCCGCGACCCAGCAGGGAAACGTATTAGGCTGCTGAGCGTCTTGAGGAAAGAGGATTTGATGAGCGCGAATGCCAACATAAGCAAACTGTTCGGGTAGAGGTTCGGCAATCTGTAAGCCAATGCCCCACTCGATCGCATGAATTTGATCATCTGCCGTTGCAACTGCCGTCGAGAAGTTTTTACATCCCGTTAGTTGAGCCACTGTTACTGTCGCCGGATGCTCAAAAATCGACCGCTTAGACCCGGACGCGATCGCGCGTCCTGCATGCATCACCAGCAAGTTTGGACAAACGCGATACGCTTCTTCTAAATTGTGCGTGACAAACAGCACCGCACCGGGATAACTGGCGAGACGCGCAATCAACTGCTGTTCCAGTTGGCTGCGGAGATGCGTATCGAGGGCTGAAAACGGTTCATCAAGCAGCAGCGCTTCCGGTTGACTTGCCAATGCTCTTGCGAGGGCGACACGTTGCTGCTGTCCGCCAGAGAGTTGAGCCGGGTAGCGATCGCGCATCTCCTCTAGCTGCACTGCCATTAACTGCGACTCAACCTGCTGCCGCACATCAGCGCGAGACAGCCCTTTCGGTAAACCAAATGCAATGTTTTGCGCCACCGTCATGTGGGGAAAGAGCGCGTAGTTTTGCACCAAAAATCCAATACGGCGATCGCGGCTCGCTAGATTAATGCCGCGATCAGCATCAAACAGCACGCGCCCGTTGAGTACAATCCGCCCAGAGGTTGGCGTTTCAATTCCGGCAATGCAGCGCAACATCAGACTTTTTCCAGCCCCAGATGCACCCAATACGCCTAACGGTGCGTCGGCATGAAACGCAATCTCGACTCGAAATCCGCTAAGCTGTTTACCAATCTCTACGCTTAGCCCGCGATTTGGAGAATCTGCAAGATCAAGAAGCGGAGACAGAACAGGTCTGAGAACTGGAGAGAACGGCTCGCGTTTGACAGATGGCAGCTTACGTTTATCTTGCCAAAGATTGACTGCTGCAATGCTAGAGAGTGATATTCCCATGATTGCGATCGCCCAAAACCACGCTTCATTCGTAGCTCCCGCTTCGACTGCAAAATAAATCGCCATCGGAATCGTTTGCGTTTCTTTGGGAATATTCCCTGCCAGCATCAGGGTTGCACCGAACTCTCCCAACGCACGAGCAAACGCAAGCGTGATGCCTGCCAAAATTCCTGAGGTTGAGAGTGGCAATAGAATAGATCTAAAAATAGTCCAATCAGACGCGCCTAATGTTTTAGCAACGGCTAATAGATTGTGATCGATCTGCTCAAATGTGCCTAATGCAGTACGATACATCAACGGAAACGAAACAACAATCGCCGCTACAACAGAACCATACCAAGTAAATACAACGCTAAAGTCAATCGAATTTAGAAACTGTCCGATTGCTCCATTTTTGCCAAATAAGACCAACAAAATAAAGCCTACTACCGTGGGCGGCAAAATCAAGGGAGCG
This sequence comes from Myxacorys chilensis, assembly GCF_059505265.1. Lineage (NCBI taxonomy): Bacteria > Bacillati > Cyanobacteriota > Cyanophyceae > Leptolyngbyales > Leptolyngbyaceae > Myxacorys > Myxacorys chilensis. The sequence continues at coordinate 84,886 of NZ_JCACKG010000183.1, forward strand.
ACAAAGATGCTCTCAATTAGTGCCTTTCCCTTGCCTCGGTAGTTCAGCATCCAATATGCCGCTGCAACACCCAGGAAGAAGGTAATCACGGTGGCAAGCAGGGCAGTTTTAAGCGAGATCCATAGAGGAGAAAGATCAGGGGGCATCACGTCACGAGGTTGGTACTCACGAGGCTGGCACAACAAATCCGTACTTGCTTAACACGGTTTTAGCGTCGGTACTCGACAAGTACTGCACAAACTCTTTTGCTGCTTCAACGTTTTTACTACTCCTCAGCACCGCTACCGGATACACAATTGGGGAATGATCTGTCTCGTCTGCGGTGACAGCAATCTTCACCTGATCTGAGATCTTGGCATCTGTAAAGTAGACAAACCCTGCCTCTGCATTCCCAGATTGAACGGCGGCTAACACTTGACGCACATTGTTGCCAAATACAAATTTAGGTTTGAGAGTGTCGTAGAGCTTCAGCTTTCTCAAAACTTGTTCCGCGTATTGTCCAGCGGGAACGCTGCGCGGCTCTCCGATCGCAATGCGCTTAATGTCAGGTTGCGTCAACCGATCGAAGCTTTGCACTCCCCTAGAGGACTTGGGCACGATCAAGACGAGCCGATTTCGGGCAATGTCTTTTCGAGTTCCAGCCACCAGTTTGCTAGCTTGATCGAGCGTATCCATTTGACGTTTTGCCGCTGAGAGAAAGACATCGGCGGGCGCACCCTGTTCAATTTGTTGTAACAATGTGCCTGACGCTCCAAAGTTGTAGATTAGATCGGCGGTTGTTTTACTGCGTTGATAGAGGGGCTTAATGTCTTCTAAAGCATCCTTTAAACTAGCCGCCGCAGAGATGATCAGCTTGTTAGATTGCGCTGTTGTAGGGAATAGTACGAAACGCAAGGCTATGATGCAAGCTGCGATCGCGATCGCGACTGCAATAAAATATCTTCTGTTCATAATCTGGTCTCAGGACGGCAACGGTTGTCTGATGCTTTGAGTTTGGCGCTTTGATGGTATCAGTAGCCCTTCAATCGTTCAATCTCGTAGAAGCTAAACGCTTGCGGCTTGTCTGCTTCATGAGCAATCCAGTAGAGCGACTTGTTCTCTATCTAAAGAGGTAGATCCAGTATTGGATTGAACCATCACACTAATTCAGGATGTCTAACAAAGATAAATTTTATCTGTAAACCTTGAAAACAGCGTTCAAATCAACCTTACACAGCAAACTACAAAACTGTGCAAATTACAAAACTGTAATTCAACCAGCAAGAGCGATCGCAAAATCTATCGTTATTCTATGTACAGTCAAGGTGCAAAGGAGCCTATGACCCTCAACTCTCCCCAACCGATTCCATTCAAGCCGACAGAAAAAGGTTGGCTCAAACCCAAGCTGAGAAACTGGCTGATTGGAATATTTATTCTGAGTTCACTGTCAGGAGGTGGATATCTTGTGTACCGCCAGACGGTGGCTTCCTCTAACCAGGCCGCCAGAAGCAGAATCCAGACGGTTCCGGTCGGGCGGCAGACCATTCCGATTACGATCGCAGCCAATGGCATCATTGAAGCCAAACAATCGACCAACGTTAGCCCCAAAAGCTCTGGACGGCTGAAGAGCCTATTGGTGGATGAAGGGGACGCTGTGCAGGCGGGGCAAGTTGTGGCGTACATGGACGACTCAAGCCTGCGAGGTCAATTGCTTGGGGCGCAGGGATCGCTGGAGGCGGCCCAAGCAAACTTGAAGAAAGTTGAAACTGGGAATCGCCCAGAAGAGGTTGCTCAAGCCCAGGCAACGGTAGCGAGCGCTGAAGCCAACTTGCGGCAGTCAGAATCAGATCTCAACCGCTATGACCAACTGTACAAGTCGGGAGCCATTTCTGCCCAAGCCGTCAGCCAATATCGCACCACCCGCAACACGAATCAGGCAGAGGTAGACAAAGCGCGGCAGGCGCTGAAGTTGCTTCAAGTGGGTAGCCGCCCGGAAGATGTTGAGGCTGCCCGCGCTCAGGTAATTCAGCAAGAGGGCAACCTGAAAACGGTTCAGTCGCAGATCGAAGACACCGTGATTCGCGCTCCGTTTAGTGGCATTGTGACAGCGAAGTACGCCGATCCGGGAGATTTCGTCACACCCACCACATCTGGGAGCGATGTTTCCTCTGCAACGTCTTCGTCAATTCTGTCATTAGCATCCACTTATCAGGTTGTGGCAAACGTTGCTGAAACTGACATTAGCAAAATTAAGGTCGGGCAATCGGTCACAATCACCGCTGATGCTTATCCCGACAGAACCTTTAAAGGAAAGGTCGCTCAAGTTGGGGCAGCAGCAACCGTGACTTCTAATGTCACCAGCGTCAAGGTAAAAGTGAGCCTTGACGATCCCCAAAGGCTCTTGTTGCCGAGCATGAATGTTGATGCCAGGTTTGATGCGGGCGAATTGAGCAACGTGCTGGTCGTACCGACTGTCGCGATCGCACGTCAGCAGAACGGTACTGGAGTACAGGTACTTGGGACAGATGGTCGCCCCCGATTTGTTCCGATCCAAACTGGACTGACTGTGAATGACAAAACCGAGGTGCGTTCTGGGCTTCAGGGCAATGAAAAAGTGCTAGTGAGTGCGCCATCTAGACCGACGAATCGCGCTCAAAATTCTGGCAACAGGGGCAATCCCCTCGGCGGCGCAGCGGGTGCTCCCGGTGGTGGTTTTCCTCGTGGGAGTGGTACTCGCGGTGGGTTCTAGGTTTGTCTTCAGATTTAGTGTTTCCAGCGAAATTTAGTCATGATGAAATCACTCAGGGGCGCAAAACCGGCCCGACGAGATCGCACACCGCCCATAAAACAAGTTCCTAATCCAATCGGACGTTCCCCAGTATCCGTCGTTGAAATTCTGACCATGGCGATCGAGGCACTGTGGAGCAATAAACTCCGCACGATGCTCACGATGCTTGGTATTGTCATTGGCATCACCGCTGTGATTGCGGTCACTGCCATTGGTCAAGGAACGCAAAAGTCAACCGAGCAACGGCTACAATCGCTGGGAACTGATATTCTGCAAGTGCAGTCGGGTGCAGCTAGAAGTGGAGGCGTGCGGCAAGGGAGTGGAACGGCGACCACCTTGACGTTAGAAGATGCCCAAGCGATCAGGCAACAGGTTTTAGGTGTTGCCCGAGTATCCGCTGTCTTGCAGCAAACGGCCCAAGTCGTCTATGGCCAGAATAACGACTCCCTGACCATTATTGGAACCGATATTAATTACCCCGATGTCCGCAACACGCACCCCCAAACTGGCAGATTTTTCAGCCAAGACGAATTGGATGCCGCAGCATCTGTAGCAGTCTTGGGTCCAACGGCGCGGAATGAGCTGCTCGGTGCAGAAAACCGCGCAGAGGGGGCTCAAATCCGAATTCAGGGACAAACCTACGACGTAGTTGGCGTCATGGAGACCAAAGGAACGCAAGGCCCGCAGAACCCGGATGAACAAATCTACATTCCACTTACCAACATGTCTGCCCGACTGGTCGGCAACAATGCCGTCAAAGGGCTGGCTGTAAGAGGAATTTATGTCAAAGCCAAAAGCCAGGATCAGCTAGACGCTGCCGAGTATCAAATCACAAATCTTTTGCGGGTACGTCACGGCATTTTTCCCGAAAAAGGAGATGTGGATGATTTTAGGCTGTCGAATTCTGCTGACATCATCGAAACGTTGACCAGTACCTCGAAGTTGCTGACCGTGATGGTTGTTGCGATCGCGGCAATTTCCCTAATTGTTGGTGGCATCGGCATTGCCAATATCATGCTGGTTTCAGTGGTCGAGCGCACCCGCGAAATTGGTATTCGCAAAGCGATCGGCGCGACTAGCACGGCAATCCTGAGCCAATTTTTAGCCGAAGCAGTTGTGATTGCGGCATTGGGAGGCATGATTGGGATTGGACTGGGAGTTGCGATCGCGTTTGCCGCTGCAAATCTATTCGCCTTTCCCGTTGTAATTTCACTCTGGTCAATTGGACTTGGCTTTGGATTGACGTTTGTGATTGGCTTAGTAGCAGGGGTCATTCCGGCTCGCAATGCGGCTCACCTCGACCCGATCGCAGCCTTAAGAAGTGATTAGGAGAAACAAACATGGCAACCATGATCTGGATGGAAGACATTCAGAAAACATATCGGCTTGGTGAAGTCGAAGTTCCCGTCCTCAAAGGCATTGACTTGTCGATTGAAGAAGGCGAATATGTCGCCATTATGGGCATGTCCGGTTCGGGAAAATCGACGTTGATGAACATCATTGGTTGTCTCGATCGCCCCACCTCTGGACATTATGTTCTAGAGGGCAGAAACTTGACGACGCTGAGCGATGACGAATTGGCATTCATTCGCAATCAGCGCCTTGGCTTTGTGTTTCAGCAGTTTAATTTGCTGGCTCGCTCCACGGCGTTAGAAAATGTGATGCTGCCAATGGTCTATGCAGGTGTTTCCAAATCCCAACGACGCCAACGAGCAGAAGAAGCCTTAACTCGCGTTGGCTTGGCAGACCGGATGCTTAATCGCCCCAATCAGCTTTCGGGTGGACAGCAGCAGCGAGTCGCGATCGCTCGGGCGCTGGTCAACCGTCCTGCACTCGTTTTGGCAGACGAACCGACAGGAGCGCTCGATACTCAAACCTCTCAAGAAGTGATGAATTTGCTGAGCGAGCTAAACCGACAAGGCATCACGATCGTGATTGTGACGCACGAACCAGATGTTGCTGAACAAACTCAGCGCATTATTCATGTCAAAGATGGTTTAGTGAACCCCGTCACAACCCACGAAAACAAGTTTGCTCCAGCCAATGCCCTTGAAAATTAAAGCTTCTGATATAACTTGAAGCAAATGCCAACGAAACTCACGGATTGAATGAAGTTAGATCGTACTGCTTTTGCCTCTATCCACTTTAACGGGCAATTTCACTAGAGCTTGAGCTGAGCAAAGGGTAAAATCTTTGCTTATGAGTACTACCCAAGACACTGTTGCTAAACTTTGGAATCTTTGTAACGTTCTCAAGGATGACGGGGTGACGTATCACCAGTACGTCATCGAACTCACGTACCTGCTATTCCTAAAGATGGCTAAGGAAACTCAAACAGAGAGCCAGCTTCCGGTGGGCTATCGTTGGGATGATTTGGAGAAGCACGCGGTACTCGATCGACTGAATTCCTACAAAAGTCTTCTGAGCTATTTGGGTAGCCACGGCTCCACATTAGTTAAAGAAATTTTCGCCGATGCCGTTTCCCTAATCAAAAAGCCCTCCACGCTTTCTGTGTTGGTGACGGAAATTGACAAACTCGATTGGTATAACGCCCGGAAAGAAGGTTTAGGCGACGTGTATGAAGGGCTGCTAGAAAAGAACGCAAATGAAAAGAAAGCGGGTGCGGGTCAGTACTTTACACCACGATCGCTGATTGATAGCATGGTGCATGTTATGCATCCTACACTGGATGATATCATTCAAGATCCTGCGGCAGGCACGGGCGGTTTTTTGGTTTCTGCTAATCGATACATACGCGAACACAGCGCTCCAGAGAGTTGGACTGAGAAACAAAAACGAAAGTACTGCGGTAATACCTTCTACGGCATGGAGCATGTACAAGATACACACCGTTTAGCGTTAATGAATTTAATGCTGCATGGATTAGAGTTTGATCCCCAAGGTGCGGGAATTTTTTATGGCGATACGCTTTCACCAGACGGAGAAGCATTACCGAAAGCAACGCTAATTCTCACAAATCCACCCTTCGGAAGTAAAAAAGGTGGAGGCTTACCTAGCCGCTCAGATTTCAAGTTCCCCACTAGCAATAAACAATTCTGCTTTTTACAGCATATCTATCTTGGGCTTGAGGTTGGCGGTCGCGCTGCCGCAGTGTTTCCAGACAATGTCCTGTTTGAAAGCAATGTAGGAAGGCAAATCCGTGTTGACTTAATGGATAAATGCAATCTTCACACCATTTTGCGTTTACCGACAGGTATTTTCTATGCTCAAGGTGTTAAGACAAACGTGCTGTTTTTTGCCCGTGGCAAGAGAGACAAGGACAATACTAAAGAAGTTTGGATTTATGACTTACGCGCCAACACACCTCAGTTTGGTAAGCGCACATCATTGATGCGTGACCATTTTGCTGAGTTTGAAGCTGCCTTTGGAGATGATCCATTGGGCGGTTCCGCAGGCCTTGCACAGCGCACTGATACTGGCGAGGAAGGGCGATTCAGAAGATTTTCCCGTAAGTGGATTGCTGAGCGTGGCGATAATCTAGACATTGCTTGGCTCAAGGACGAACGCAAAGATGGTAATGGTGACTTACCTGAGCCTGCAATTCTCGCACAGGAGGCGATGAGTGAACTAGAAGCAGCACTGGCAGAATTACGGGGAATTCTGCAAGAATTGGGTGAGGAAATCAGTTTGTAAGCACGGAGCCAGCGACGATGGAGAGTGTTAAGATGTCTCAGCGTGTTGGACGAGATGGCATTCTCCATCTCAATATTCCCGTTGGGATAACCGAACAGGATGTGGAAGTCATGGTGGTTTATCAGCCTGTTCCATCGTCAACCGCAACTGGGCGATCGCTAGAACAGTTTTATGGTATCTGTGCTGACGATCCCATTATTCTTGACGATCGAGGAATCTCAGACAGCCTTGACGATGAGTTGGCTGGGGCGTTTGATTGAGAATGCGTTACCTGTTAGATACAAATGTTTGTGTGGTGTATTTAAATGGTCGTTCGATTCTGGTGCGCGATCGCCTATTTTCTACCCTCACTCAAGAGATAGCTGTGTGTTCGGTTGTCAAAACCGAGCTTTTCTACGGTGCAATGCGAAGCAATAACCCATCTCGAACTCTGGAACGGCAGCAAGAATTTTTAGGGCGGTTTGTCTCGCTTCCGTTCGGAGATGAGGCGGCGATCATATGTGGTGAAATTCGGGCGCGTCTTGCCAGTGCTGGAACTCCAATCGGTGCTTACGATTTGCAAATTGCGGCGATCGCTCTAGCAAACAATCTAATATTGGTGACGCACAATACGCGAGAATTCGATCGTGTAGATGGGTTGCAGATTGAGGATTGGGAGGTAGAAGCGTGAGCGAACTTCCTCAGAATTGGATACTATCCAAGTTCATGAATGTATTCGATATTCAGGGAGGTACGCAGCCTCCAAAAAGTACTTTTCAATACGAATCTCAACCTGGTTATATACAGCTTTTAATCCAAGTTGCGGGTTAAGTTGAGAGAACAGAAGAAAACAACCGCAAGCCAC
>NZ_JCACKG010000184.1:0-3804 GCF_059505265.1 Myxacorys chilensis
CTCAGCCTTCTAAACCTTCCCGCAAATTATGAAGAAACGTATGCGTTCGCCCTATACTAACAGGGGTAAAGGTAGTGTGCGGTTTGAAGTGACCCCTTTAGTTCCTTCGGAGTTGCGCCTTGCGCTAGTCGCATCAGCAACGCCAAACTAAGTCGGAACCCAATTGAGAAACGTAGGATTTCTGTATTTAGCAAAATAATCTCCAATCCAAACACCAACTTATGCTGCATCTAGAACAGATGACCGTACACAAATAGAACGCAACACAACGGAATTTCTGTGAACCCGCGATCCTTCGACTGGCAGACCCAATCGCGCAATAAATAATTGCCCTGACAATTTAGCCAAATAGATAAATTCAATACATTTTTTTCTCACGTTAGATCTTACTGTTGCAACAACAAATCAATAGTCAGCCTCTAGGGTTCCGACTCAATCTATCCAAATTTGAGTGACTGGTCCGAGAGAGGCAAGCTAGTTAGAAGTTTTGCAACAAAGCTTACTTGCAGCTACACGGCGGGACAAAAGCCCGGGAGGAATGAGAAACCTAGTAGACAAAGGTTTCTCATGACTTCTGGGTTTTGTTGTTTAAAGCTGTTTGTGAGTGTTGAGATGAGCAAACCTGTTTTAGGTGTTTCGCGTTCGGTTCTAAACTCGGTTGAGTTCAATAAAAAGAGCCAGACAGTAATGAATTCCATAGCAAGAGTCCGACAAAAAGTGCATCGAGACACACGTTGCCCGGACTTTGTTCTGTAGTGTTCGTAACAGTTGCGATCGCTTATTGTCTGTTACACCCAGTACATGATCAGGCAGTACATCCCCTTTCTCAGCCACAACCGCTTCCGATTCTAGCCGTCACTCATTCTGCATTCTGGTTAAAGACAATTTTATGAGACGATCCTTTATTACTAGCGTTGCTCTTTTTTTGATTGGGTTGACGCTGACCGTCAGTTGCACTAATCCTGCCTCTACAATTAAAACCAACACTGGGCAAGGCTCCACTGACTCTGGCGGCGCGGCGGGTGGTTCTCGGTTAGGCTATAGCGCCTGGCCCGGTTGGTTTCCCTGGAAAGTGGCTGAAGATCAGAAGATTTTTGCTGCCAACAACGTTCCAGTCGAACTCAAGTGGTTTGATGGCTATCTAGAGTCGATTAATACGCTAACGGCTCAGCAGATCGACGCAAATAGCCAAACCTTGAATGACACGGTTAGCTCACTAGCGGGCGGAGCCGATCAGGTGGTGGTGCTGGTCAACGATAATTCTACAGGAAATGATAAAATTATTGCCCGTGAAGGAATTAATACGATCGCTGATTTGAAAGGGAAAAAAGTAGCGGCGGAAGAAGGCGCAGTCGATCACTTCTTGCTACTCCTGGGACTGAAAAAAGAAGGAATGTCACCGAGCGATATTCAATTTGTGCCGCTAGAAACTGGAAAAGCGGCTGCCGCGTTTGTGGGAGGGCAAGTTGATGCAGTCGCGGTGTTTGCGCCCTTCACGACGCAAGCGCTCAAGCGTCCGGGTAGTAAAGAACTCTTTAGCTCTAAAGACTTCCCAGGAGCAATTCCAGATCACCTCGTTGTCTCCCGCAAGTTTCTCAACGATCATCCCGATCAGATTCAGGCGATGGTGGATTCGTGGTTTGCCACTCTGGACTACATTCAAAAGAACTCGACCCAAGCGATCGACATCATGGCCAAGCGAGCAGGGGTTACCGTCGCCGAATACCAAGACTACGCCAAAGGCACGAAGATCTTTACGCTTGAAGAAAATCTGAAAGCCTTTCAGCCAGGAAACGATATGAGTTCGTTGTCTTACGCGGCAACTCAAATGGCAAGCTTTTTACAAGAAGTCGGACTCGCGAAACAAAAGCCTGATCTGAGCAAAATGTTCGACGATCGCTTTGTCAGAGCTTATGCAGCTAAGGCAAAGACCTAACGCTTGATCTTTCCTTGCATTAGCCTTGTCGCAAGGCGTCCTTCACCCCTCGTCTTTCCATGAGCCATACCGAACCCGTCGACCGGTCTACAAAATCTCTCGGTTCAACTGTTTTCTGGCGACTTGCCGAAGATATTCCCAGACCTCTCCAAACGGGGTTGATGATTGCCTCGATCGCGGTGCCGTTGCTCTTGTGGTGGTTGCTCACCACGTTTGGCAGCATCGATCCTACGTTTCTTCCGTCGCCTGCCAACGTCATTACCGCGTTTGGCAGGTTGTGGAGTACGGGCGAACTGCTGCAAGACACCGTAGCGAGTCTGTGGCGGGTTGGGGTTGGCTTTTTCTTAGCTGTCTTTTGCTCCATTCCAGTTGGGGTGTTGATGGGTAGTTTTGCCAGCATTCGTGCCCTTTTGGAGCCGTTGTTTGGCTTGGTTCGCTATATGCCTGCGCCTGCGTTTATCCCGCTCCTCATTCTCTATTTAGGCATTGGCGAAGAACCGAAAATTACCCTAATTTTTATTGGTGTTTTCTTTTTCAACTCCCTGATGGTGATGGATACAGTTAAGTTTGTGCCGAAAGATTTAATCGAGGCGACTTACACCTTAGGAGGAAACCGGCTGCAAACCTTGCTCCAGGTAATTTTTCCGCATGTGCTTCCTGGCATTCTTGATGCCAGTCGGATTAACTTAGCAGCGGCGTGGCAGTTAGTCATTGTGTCTGAGCTAATTGCGGCAACAGAAGGCTTAGGGCGACGAATCAGCGTGGCGGGTCGTTTTCTCAGAACAGATGAGATTTTTGTGGGTCTGATTGTAATTGGAGTGATCGGCTTAATATTCGATTTGTTCTTTCAGTATTTGCTGCGGGTGAGTTGCCGTTGGGCGGCCCAAAAGCGCTAACGTTACTCGTTCTCATTTGACTGATTTACGGCTATTCAGGTGTACTGCTATACAAGGTTTAACTCATGTTTCTAGAGATCAACAATCTGCACAAGCATTTCAATACTAAAACCGGCAATCTCGTGGTTCTGAAAGACATCAACATGGAGATTCAGCGTGGGGAGTTTATCTGTGCGGTGGGTGCGTCGGGGTCAGGTAAGTCTACGCTGTTGCGGCAAATTGCGGGGCTAGACAAACCCACGAGCGGAGAAGTCAAAGTTGACGGCGAAGTGATAACTGGACCCGGACCCGATCGCGGCATGGTGTTTCAGCATTACACGCTGTTTCCGTGGATGACGGTGCAGCAGAATACTGAGTTTGGGCTGAAGCTGCAACGACTGTCGAAGAAAGAGCGGCGTGAGAAAGCCAGCACCTACTTAGAAGTGGTGGGTCTCTCTAAGTTTGCGAAGTCGTTGCCGAGTGAGTTATCTGGCGGGATGAAACAACGGGTTGCGATCGCGCGTGCCTTAGCCTCCGAACCGAAGGTACTGCTGCTAGATGAACCGTTTGGCGCGTTGGATGTTCATACCAAGGAATCGATGCATCAGTTTATGCTCGAACTGTGGGAACGCACGCATCTCACAGTGTTTATGATTACCCACGATGTCGAAGAAGCAGTTTTCCTCTCGAATCGCATCTATGCGTTGGGCGCTCGTCCGGGTACGGTGCGGCGAGAGATGTCGATTAAGTTACCAGAGCGCACTCAGAATATTAAGCGCAATTCTACGTTTCATGATTATCGGGATGAACTGATGGAACTGATGCGAGGACACGGACAAGAAGCGTTAATTGCGGCTTAGAAAAATGAGTCGCGGATGAGGCAGATTTTAACGAACTGCGATTACTACGTAAGCTCCGAAGGATCGCGGCAATGGAAGTGTTAAGTAGAGAGGTGCAATTAAATATAAGATAGAGTAGGAGTGTCACCTTGTA
>NZ_JCACKG010000185.1:0-3793 GCF_059505265.1 Myxacorys chilensis
TCAAGCATCGTCGGATTCCAGTATCTACTTGAATCATTCTTTATTGGGCAACGCCTGATTTTTAGTATGGGAGTAGCTTTCTATAAGCCGCTCAAACTACTCTATAGAGGGTAAGAGTTGACTCGGCTTGCCGCAGTAGGTAATCAAGACTTGTTTCTTTGCTCGCGTTGCTGCAACATGAAGCAAGCATCGCTCTCCGTTGATGAACCGAGTTTGTGATGCGTCGTCTGCACAATGCTCTAATCCTGTTTTAAGCGGCAAGACATCTGCGTTGAGAGAAGGAAGCACGACGTAGTTAAATTGCAGTCCCTTAATCCGATACATCGTACTGATTCTGACGCCCTCTTCGAGTAGGTTATCAGGTTGATTTCTCCGAATGCGTTTAACTGGAATTTCTATGCCCTTCAACGCGGTTTCGTACTGTTCCATCAACGCATTGGTACGAAATACCAGGCAAATACCTGCAAAGGTTTGATCTGTGGTTTGAATGCTGAACAGGAGTTGTTTCAGGTAAGCGAGTTCGTCTTCAAATCGAGTGAAACCTCTAATTATGGGTTCGTCTCCATGCATTAGTGATCGGTAGTCTTTGAGTGAATTGGCACCCCCGTCTAAGTCATCAACAGCCATGCCTTCCAAAATCTGGGTTGCCCACTTGCGAATTTCATCGGTGGTACGGTAATTTAGACGGAGTTTTCTAGAACGCCCTCGAACATCAATCCTGCATCGACTAAGAGTGACTACCTTACCGTAGATCCTTTGGTGAGGGTCACCCACAATAAACAAATCGTTGGGTGATGCATCCCCTACGATCGCTCGCAGCAAGGTAAAGGCAGCTTCACTCATGTCCTGCGCTTCGTCGACAATTACTGCCTTAAACGGCAATGATGCAGTTCCCTGTTCAGCAATAATTTGAGCTGCATCCCGCATCGCATCTTCAGGTTCGCGCAGTCCTTTTTCTCGCAAGAGGTTCCGGTATTCTTCAAATACAGTCCAAATCTCTTGACGTTGCTGGCGGCTAAGACGAGTTCCGCGTCCAGTGCGGCGGGCTACTAAATAATCCCGCAATGTTTGACAACCCTGATCTAAAACAACGGCTTGCCATTCTTCCTGATAAAAGCTTAAAGACAATCCGAGTTCAACTGGCGCGATTGTGTATGCTTGTCTCCACAGGTCTTCAGTTTCGTCGCTGTAAACAATGCGAGTTTCGACTCCTTCTTGCCGCAAAAATTCTGCAACCCAAGCATCCAGGTTGACAACTCGAATGCGTCGCATCTGTTCAGTAGAACAAATTGATTTGAGATTAGCTTCAATATCTACTGCCAGGTTACGGGTGAACGTGGTAAATAGAATGCGATCGTTCGGATTGGTGAAGCGATTCTGTACCAGCCATTTTGCCCGGTGCATTGCAACTACCGTTTTTCCTGTGCCAGCACCGCCTAGGACTCGAACTGCCCCATTCCAGTCACGATCAACAAGCTTGCGTTGGGTAGGATGTAGAAAAACGCGCCACTTCTCCAGTGGAGCTGCCAGCATTTCTTCCAGTTCCGTGTCATCGGTAATCACCATGAAACGACTGAGGCTATCATCGTTTTGCAACGCCGTTTCTAAATCTTCTACATCGACTGGCTGAACTTCCTTAGGTTTCTCCAGTTGTCGAAACACTTCATCAAGTTCGTAGCCCGATGCCAGCATCAATAGGGCATCGCTAGCCTCTCGCGGCAAATGGGGTAATAGCTGTTCGACTGCTTCGTCGGTCGTGATTTGACGAACAGCAGGAAGTAGGATCTCTGGAACCCCAAGCTGCATCAACTGTTTGTCTTTGATTGCATCAAATCTTCCCGACTGCTGACTTTTCTCTTGATTGATTTGCTCTAACCGTTCCATGGTCGCTTCTGCATCTTCGACATCAATAATCTGTAAGGCACCCGATACTTCGTTGATACGGCAGACTTTACGCCGTGCCCAGGTGTAAGCATCATCATGTTTGTCTACCCATAACAGGATATAAACATTGCCAGAATCTGGTTTGAGGACGATCGCCCGATGTGCTTGGTCAACTCGAACCGATTTCATCCGCTTGTCGCGGCTGTCATGAATCGGTTCGTAATTTAAGCCTGGACGGGTCGGGTCTTGCCGGAAGCGATTGATGAATTCTGAGACCTTACCCTGAGCATTACGTGGCAGACGGCTATAGGCATCAAAGAAATCGTCTGAAATGGCAAGCCGAAATGTGTTTTGTAGAGCCATTTATACTCCTCCTTTAAGCGTGCTGCCAACAATGTCTACGGATTGCAAAAATGATTCGATTTCCCAGGCATTCCAGCCTGCTTCAGTAAAAGCGGTTGTGTCGCAAGAAATGATAAGGTGGGGGACCTAAATTTCTCTAGCCTTGTTTCAAATGACGACTGACTCCTTGTTCAAATGGCGGCACTTTTGGTTGTGTCGCAAAAACCGCTTCGGCTGCGGACCACGAATTCCCATTTTCAGATGGGGCAAGACAAATTCCTGGAACTGCTCTAAGGCCAAATTCGTGGGAACCACTTGCCAGGATTTAGATTCAGCCATCACTCCTCCAATTCTCATCCAGCTAAAAAGGCTTGTGTCACTTTAGCTTGAGTCGATGAAAGTTGAAGAAGGTAGAGGCTTCCAGACAAATTCACCCAGAGAGCAAAACCCGCAACCAGTTGATCATCTATTGTGCTTTGTTCGGTGAACTGAAGCTCTTGAGTTCGTTTACAAACTGTACAATGTTAAAGTAATCAGAACCCCCATCACCACTTATAGGTTTGCTCTCGTCTTTTGGAGTAAATTCGAGGAACCAGCCAAGAATTTGTGGTCCCGGCATGGTGATGGAGATGACAGTGCCCTCGGTTTTCGACGAGAGCCCCGATGTTTCGCTGTGGGATGCGGATGATGATGAGACGCTGAAGCAAAGAAAGCCTCCACCCGCAGACGACCGGCTGTCAACAACGCTTTTCACCGCCGAAAGGCTGCTTGTCTCTGTTTGAAAGCGGATGGTGACATCTTTGGCTACGACAAAGGCTACAGGGAAGCACGGTAGGATTGCATTGTCAGCTTTTTTGAGGTTGATTTCGTTTGCGTCATTCCAATCATCAAGTGTAGGTGTCCCCGTAGAAAAAACTGCTTCTGAAGACAAGCGGTTCATCCCGGAACTGAGTTTAAACACACCAGGATCAAACCAGCCGCGGCTGATATCAACCTTTGCAGCCTTGAATCCAATTTCGATGGCAGTCTTTTGGTCAAGTGAGTTTGTGCTGCTGGTGGCACTAGAGTCAGTTTTTTGACCGCTGGCACTTCCGAAAAACAGGTCTACACTCCAGCTCGTCTGCTTAAATTGCGAGCTGTCGCTATGATCTCTACTCATCTCCTCGCTCGAAAATGAAAATTGCATCGTCATGAACCGCTGTGATGTATCAGACTTCACAACCGATGGTTGGCGTACGACTGTAGGGTCAATAGTTGCAAGCGCCGGCGCTTTCGGGGCATTGCTAGGAGCATCGCTAACAGCGGCGAGTTGCCTCCTCATGTCATCCAATTCGTTGAGCTGAGACTGGAGGCGGGCAAGCAGAATAGGTAGATCACCAAAGTTTCTTGCTTGGTCCGAAGCAAGGTTCATCCCAGCATCGGCAAGATGCTGTGAACTCTCGAGGAGAGAGGCCTGTGCAGTTATGAGAGTCTTTTGGCCTGAAACGAGTTTTGCAACATCGTCATCATTGAGTGCAATATACTACAGTTGTAGATCGTTCATTGGCAGGTTGAAGGGCTGTCCCCT
>NZ_JCACKG010000186.1:0-91207 GCF_059505265.1 Myxacorys chilensis
AAGCCTATCACCTTTCCCTTTTCCGCCGGTCTTATTTAATCCACGTTCCTTAGTGCCTGCAATTGCGACCGCACCGATTGCCCCACAAATCATTCCAGCAACGCTGAACGGTCAACCCGTTTATGTTTTGAACATGACTCGTAGTGGCGATAAAGTGTTAGTGCGTTGCTATCCAGGACAACAGCCCAAAGTCGTGGTGCAAGCCAAACCAAACGGAACGAAAGAAGGAACATTGACCTGCGGAAACTAGACGCTGCGCTGAATCATAATTCTGGTTGCAAAGGGTCGAATTTCTCACTGAGTGACAACAGGCTGATAAAGTTTCATAGAAGGCCGGATTGGAGCGACACAAGCAGAAAAAATAGGGTGAAACGAAATGATTCATCCCGTTGATTGAACCCTAACATTGTCCCCAGCGCAAGCTGGATTAACCGGATCGATGTCCGTTCTGCCAATGGTCATCTGCGCCGCCGCAGGACAAAGGCAAATCAACTGCCTCGGTAGGTGCTGTAAGCCCAAGGAGAAGCCAGCAATGGAATATGGTAGTGAGCCGTGGCATCGGCAACACTAAACTGAATCGGAACCCGATTTAGAAACGGTGGATGCGGCAAGTCATGGCTTCCTTTAGCAAAATAATCTCCGATCGCAAAAACCAACTCATAGGTTCCGGGCTGGAAGGCGTCATCAACGAGCAGGGGTTGCTCGGTGCGTCCATCCGAGTTTGTCGTCGTGGTTGTTAGGCGGGTTCTCTCGCCCGATGATTCATCGATCCACCAGAGTTCGATCCTCAGGTCAGCCGCCGGGCATCCGCAAGCCGTGTCTAAAACGTGAGTGGTAAGTTTGCCCATCAGTTTAGCGGCCCACCTAGAATTGTGTTGGCGATCGCAGCCATAATATTAGAGCCATCTTCCCGCTTTAGTTCTTCATACCATTGCTGCGTTTTTTCTGGCTGTTTACCGTGGGTCATATCAGACCGTTTGCGAGCACGTTGAATGATGTCAGCGACCCGATCAATTCGAGCCGCTTCATATCGCTTGAGTGCATCCTCTACGCTCACATTGGTAGTTTGTAGATAATTTGCTAAAACCAACGCATCTTCCAGTGCCTGACAGCCTCCTTGTCCTACATCGGGTGCAGTGCCGTGGGCGGCATCTCCGAGCAACGCAACTCGACCCCGCACTAACGTCGGTAACGGATCAACATCATGGATTTCGACCCGGCTGGTTGTCGTCGGATCGAGTCGTTCAATCAAGGTTTGAACGGGAGATGCCCATCCTTTGAAGAAGCTGAACAGTTCTTCTTGATAGGTTTCAGGCCGGCTCACCGTACCTTTGGGGAGCGGAACATCAAGGAAAAAGTAAAAGCGATCGCCTCCGCCAAGCTCCGAAGGATCGCGTCCAACAGGCATCAGCGAGGCTCGTTTGTGTTCACCCACATACAGCACCCAACTGTTCTTAGGGGCAAGATCTTCACTTGCGGGGACTAATCCATTCCAGTTAACGTAACCGACATAATTACGCTCAATTGGATAGCCCAAAACATAGCTACGCAATACCGAATGGGTTCCATCGGCTGCAATTAGCACGTCACCTGTGGTTTGATGCCCGTCTTCAAAGAACGCGGTGACTCCCTTCTCATCTTGCTCAACGTTTAGGCATTTAGAATTGAGTCGCACCGTCTCCACTCCAACCGCACGGAGTAATAGTTGTTGTAGCTCGGTTCGGGTGACTGGGTAAGGGCGTTGCCCAACTTGGTCAATTAGCGGCTGCAAACTAAAATCAGTCAGCGGTTCACCGGTGGAACTGTAGTACGCTGTTCGATCCATTTGTCCGCCGACCTGTGCGATCGCGTGACCCAATCCGAGTCGGTTGAGAACTTTAACGCCATTTGACCACAGCGAAATTGCTGCACCTGCGGGACGGAGTTCTTTGACGCGATCGTAGATCTCAACGCTATATCCTGCTTGCTGAAGCGCGATTCCAGCCGTGAGTCCTCCCATTCCTGCACCAATGATGATGACTTTTAAGTTCTCCACAGCAATCTCTCCCGATTTGGATTTGGTGCCAATCAAATTCTTTCTGTATTGTTGGCAACAGTGGATGCTTTAGCAGTTCAGACTGGACAATTCCGGTTTGGAGAGTTGAGTTGCTGAGCGATCTTCCTCGTTTGTTTTTTTGACTTCTGTTGGAATCATTTTAACCACATCTACAGAATTGCTGTTAATTATCGGCTAGTGCAATCAAATTCTGATTCACAAAAAGCTTCTGCTTCTGTTCGGAGGCCATTGCAGTAAATATCTCCTTTCGCGGTACTAGCGATCGCGGCTTATGTTAAACATGCGCGTCAATCGTCCGTCGCTTAAGTGAGTCAAGTATGGTCTCTACTTGAATCGATCGATTCTCAAACAGTGCCGCTGATCGGAGTGTCGCGATCGGAACGCTGAGCGCGATCGCGTTAAATTCATGCCCAAAATTCTACAAGACTGCTGCATTGGAATTAGATCTGGCTGAAACCAGATCTAATTCCAATGCAGCAGATCTGTTCTAATGCATCAAACTACGAATCGCTTCTAGAACGCCTCGCGCTTTACTCAGCGTTTCTTCGTATTCCGTTTCGGGTACAGAATCGGCAACTAGACCTGCTCCCGCCTGAACGCTGACCGTATGTTTGCCATTGCCTAACGATCGAACCACCATAGTACGAATCGCGATCGCGCTGTTCAACTGTCCCTCGAAATCGTAATAGCCATAGACGCCAGAATAAACGCCCCGGCGACAGGGTTCGAGATCATGAATAATTTCCATTGCCCGAATCTTCGGCGCTCCGCTCACCGTTCCTGCTGGAAAACAGGCTTTGAGCAAGTCCCAAGCGGTTTTACTTGGCGATAGTTGACCGACGACGTTACTGACAATGTGCATCACGTGAGAATAGCGCTCAATCACCATGAGTTCGTCTACCTGAACCGAACCGTTGATGCAAACTCGACCCAAATCATTACGACCGAGATCAATCAGCATCACATGTTCCGCGACTTCTTTTGGATCAGCCAACAAATCCTTTTCTAACGCCACATCTTCTGCGTGAGTTTTGCCGCGACGACGTGTGCCCGCGATCGGGCGGACGGTCGCAATTTTCGGCTGAGTTGGATCGCTGGCTAACTCTGCTTTTACCATCACTTCAGGACTCGATCCAATAATCTGCCAGTCGCCAAAGTGGAAGTACGCCATGTACGGTGAAGGATTGACCAACCGCAGCGATCGATACAGTCCAAACGGCTCACCGCTATACTCTGCCGATAGCTGCTGAGAGATGACCACCTGAAAAATATCACCTGCTCGAATGTGATCCTTCGCCTTCTCGACGTTGGCGCAAAATTGCTCTTTCGTAGTGTTGCTTGTCCACTGAAGTGCTGCTGTTTCAGGCGTTGGGGCTTTCCACGGCAGCAGATGGGCTTGCTCGGATAGGGGAGACTGGAGTTTGCCCACAAGTTGAGAGACGCGATCGCAGGCTTGCCCGTATGCCGTCTCTAGATTCACGTTCGGATCGCGCAAATCGGCATATGCGATCGCCCAAATCTTCCGTTTCACCTGGTCAAAAATCAGCAGGTTATCGATCTGCATCCACAACCCATCTGGCACGTCATTCTCAGTCGCAGAATAAACCGGAACTCGTGGCTCCATCCATTGAATCAATTCATAGCCCCAAAACCCAAACAGCCCGCCAATTCCAGGCGGTAGCTGTGGTAACTTCACGGGGTGAACCGACTCAAGGCATTGAGACAACGCATCAAACGGATCACCTTGGTAGACCTGCTGCGTTCCGTCCCGCTGAGTTTGAGTCGTGCGATCGCCTCGTGCTTCTAATACCCAAAGCGGATCGCAGCCCAAAAAGCTGTAGCGACCAAGCGTTTCTCCGCCTTCCACTGATTCCAACAAAAAGCTGTAGGGCTGTCCTGCACAAACTCGATACCAGGCCGACACTGGGGTATCTAGATCCGCCACCCATTCTTGATAGACCGGAACAAAATTTCCCTGATTCGCAAGTTCTGCGAATTGAGACAAGTCTGGAAAGATCATAACATTTTTGGAGGGATGAGGGACGCCTTACGGCAACGCTGACGCAAGGAGGGATGAGGGATGAAAAATAGAAGTTGCAAAGTTTAGGGTATAACACACCCCTAACAGAACTCAAACGTCCTGTTTCATCTCTCATCCCTCATCCCTAAAAATTAGGAGCCAAACTCCAGAGCAGAAACTCTGAGATGGCTCCTAAAATGATGTCAACTAGAAAACGTGTGATTTAGGGATCGTAGGTTTTCTTGCTGCTGAACTTCAGTCTAACGGGTTCTCCATTAGCACCGATGTTGCGCGGTACGCTGTTGACCGCAACGCGACCAGGATTTACCTTTTCGGGGAATACACCATCTGCAGGGTGCAAATACTGCAATTCGCCATTGGGGAATTCACGATAGATCTTGTAATCGGTGATTTTGAACTTCGTGCGAAGTTGTCCACCGAGGGCAAGACAGTGTTCCTTGCGAGCTAAATACAGTAAGTTGTCACCTTGACGCATTTTTGCAGCGCCACTGATCGGCATCTCAAAAACCTGTTCTTTGGGACTAGACCAGGTAATGGCATATCTTTCTTCTACTAGGGCTTTGGTAAGCAGTCCGCCTGTGCTGCCACCAAACAATGGAGCTTGTCCTTTAAGAGTTTCTGACATAAGGTCTCGCTCTAAACGTTTTTAGGCATCCTATCACCGAGGGTTTACTTCAATGTCGAAACTGTAATAGTTGTTAATAGGAGAGGAATGCCGAGTGCTCTAGTGATTGCGTCTTCGGCGAGTGGACATTGACTGCTGTTCTTCGAGCGACACCGTGGGAATGGTGAAGTGAAACTGACTGCCACGATCTTTACCCCCCGATTCTGCCCAAATTCGTCCGCCCCAATTGGTAATAATTTGACGGCAAATCGCCAGTCCAAGTCCGGTTCCTCCGGTTGTGCGACGCAGTGCGCCTTCTTCTTGATAAAAGCGATCAAAGACGGTCTCCAGCCGGTTGGCTTCAATTCCTCGTCCTGTATCGGAGACGGTGACTTCTAGCATCTTGCTGCCGATGCGCTTTGCTGCGATCGTAATTCTGCCGTCAGGATCGGTGAATTTACAGGCATTGTCTAACAGCTTGGTCAACACTTCTACAAGCCATTCTCCATCGACCTTCACTAAAGGTAGCTCGGTCGAAAGTTGGGTCACAATTTGTGGAATTGGATCGGCAAATCGGCGGGCTTGAACGCTGCTCAGGGCGAGATCAACACATTCCCAAAGGGGCAAAGGCTCCATTCTCCATTCGACGCGTCCGCTCTCTAGGCGTGAGAGCGTTAGGAAGTCTTGAATGAGCTTCCGCATTCGCTCCCCGTCCGTCAGAGCGGAATTTAACAGCACTTGCCGCAGATCAGGCGACATGTCAGGCTCACTGGCAAGACTTTCTAAACAAACCTGGATGGTCGATAAGGGGGTACGGAGTTCGTGTCCGGTGATGGCGATCAAATTGCTGCGCGTGCGATCGAGGGCTTCTAGCTGCTGGTTGAGGTCTTCTAGATTCTCGAACGCTTCGGCTTGGATTAAAGCGACGCCAATTTGACTTGCGATCGCTTCGATCATCTCTAGTTCATGCTCATTTAGTTCGTGGGGTGTTGGGTTGCAGAAATGCAGCTCTACCATGCCCAGAAGTTGATTTTGATGCAGTACCGGAACCATCAACCACGAGCGAATATGCCACCTTTGCGCTAGGGCTTGAATCGTGAATTCTCCGTCTTTAATCACCGAGAGTCGGTCATCGGCTTGAGTGTCTTGAATGTAGACGGGTTCTTGCTCCTGCACCACTTGCTCAAACAGCGGATTGCCTTGCAGCGTCCAAGTTCGACCTGCCAAGGACGGCACAGGCTCATCGCAGACAGAACCGAGATATTCATGATCAAGCGTGGCGCTGGTGTCGATCGCTTTACAGCGATAAATCAAACACCGACCTACGCCTAATACCTGTCCGAGTTCCGTCGCTGCTACTTGGAGAATCTCGTTGGGGTTGAGCGATCGCCGCACAGCGGCTGTAATCAGGTTAACCAATCGCTCTTTTCGTTCTTGCTCCGCGATCGAGCGGTAGGCTTTTGTCAGTTTGTACTGTCCTGCCTGAAGATACGTCACCAATCGCTGCGCAAAGGGAGCCGGGTCAACATGAATGCCACCTGAGCGCGCTTCGGTTTCAATGTGCTCAAGAATGCCATCTGTTTTAGATTTTAATTCCGGGCGGTACTGGGCAATTCGGTGCAGTAACAATTCGGCTGCTTTGCAAACCATTGCGCGATCGAACGTCCAAATTCCTTCAAAGCGCCGAGCCTGATCGACATGTAATTCAGGAGTGTCAGTCCGCAGTTCTGGCAATTCTCGCTCTTTGCAAATTAAACACGAGGCGTACTGCTGTCCTAAAACGACCAGGTGCCACTCCTTGCTGAGCGCGTCTTTTGGCTCAAAAGCGATCGTTTCATAGTGATTCGATTGATTTGTGAAATCGGTTTCTGGAGCAGCTAGAACGTAGACTTGATCCGTTCGTTCAGAAATGCGTAAGTAGCGATGTGCCTCTTGCCGATAAAACCGTTCTCGCTGAAAGCTCGCAATGACCAGTGGATGATCGTCTCCCGCCAAGACTTGGTCTTCCATGGCATGAGAGAGAGCCGTCATGGAAGATTTGAAATACATTTGGGGATGCATCTGAGGAAGCGCTTTGAGCAGGGCATCCAGGACGGAATCGGAGATGATCATTAATCGTGTTACGAGCCAATCATATCGATCTTGGCAGATAAGTAAGCGGGTGATGATAGTCTAGCGGGTTGAGCTTCATAAGGTGGAAATACTGTAAAACTCTGTAACGCAATTTGTTGAAAACACAAAATGCTCGACGCAATCGAAAGCGAACACTATCAGCAGGCATTGCCCCTCAACTAGGTGCGATCGCACATTGAGAATTTGCAAATCTACTGAATCATCACCGTTGATTAAATCTACTTGTGAAAGCTTGCGCTGTTGCAGCGTCATTGCTGCCTAATCTTGTCCTGAAGCGTTGTTCAACGTATCGCTAACAACAGATTAAAGACGATGCTCTACATCAAATTAGGTGCGCTCTTGTCTTACTGAAGAGTGACGCACAAAAAACGTCTAGCTAGTTACCTAGGAAGAAGGAATGAAACAGACGCCAAGCCAAATAAAGTGGCGCGCTAAGTGTTGCTACAGACGCTTTTTATTCTCGTCTGGCAGCATATCAAACGCAGAAATTTAAGTCAAGGAGATTTTAATGTTTTATCACACAAAACGTTTACAATACTTTACTCCACCAACGAATCCCGATCCGGTTTATGCCAAGAGGCTGCAAGAACTCATCGGCGGTAGCTTCGGGGAAATGACCGTGATGATGCAGTACCTATTCCAGGGCTGGAACTGTCGCGGACCTGCTAAGTACCGAGATATGTTGCTGGACATTGGGACTGAGGAAATTGGTCACGTGGAGATGCTCTCCACGATGATCGCCCATCTACTGGACAAAGCACCGATCAAAATGCAAGAAGAAGGTGCAAAAGATCCTGTAGTCGGGGCGGTTATGGGAGGCACAAACCCACGAGACGTGATTATGGCGGCAATGAACCCCCAGCACGAAATTGTTGCTGGTGGTGGTGCCATGCCTGCTGATAGCGTTGGTTTCCCCTGGAATGGTCGCTTTATTGTTGCTAGCGGCAACTTGTTAGCAGACTTTCGTTCTAATCTTCATGCGGAATCTCAAGGTCTCATGCAGGCTGTACGGTTGTATGAAATGACCGATGACCCAGGTGTGAAAGACCATCTCAGTTTCATGATTGCCCGCGACACGATGCACCAAAACCAGTGGTTGGCCGCGATCGAAGATCTGCAAAGTGAAGGATTTGGGGAGACCGTTGTTCCTAGCATCGCTTACGAATACGGGAAAAACGAGCATGCTTATCAGTTCTGGAACCACTCTGAAGGACAAGAAAGCGCCGAAGGTCGTTGGGCAAAAGGACCTTCTATGGATGGCAAAGGTGAGTTCCAATATGTGGCCGATCCGCAGCCTATAGGTCCACAACCCGAACCACCACAGCCTGATCCGCGCTTGCATGGTACGCCCATGAAGCCAGAGGATATCCAGAAAACTGCGACCAAAAAACCGAACATCGTCGATCGCGTGGTTGAGGCGGTGGATCGGATCACTCCTGGCGGTCAAGAGTAGTAGGCAGGGTTAAAACATCAGGAGTTAGGAGTTAGAGCAGTCTATGTTTGCTGAGTCTAGTGGGGCAATACCTCTTTCCCAGGCTCTTTGATTCCTACCCAATTTCTTTGCTTACAGAGGATCGATACAACAACGCACTGTAAAAAGTTGAGGTTAGGAGGATTAAACATAATCCTCCTAACCTTGTAAAGACTCTATTAATCGTGTCTTTACGACCGGAATTGAAGCTGATTCATTAGGTCTACAACACTGTCAGTTAGCAGATTTAGTGATAGTGATGCTGCTAATCAGGATTTGGAAAATGATTCTGCCATTTCTGCACCCATTCTGCCAAAGCCGCTTCTAGCTCAGGCGGTGCAGAGTTCTGAGAGACTGCGATCGATTTCCCCGAAGACGCACTAGAACCTTGTTTTGCACCTTGAGCAGTCGTTGAAATATTAATCCACAGGCAACGGGTATCGCGTAGAGGAGCTTGTCCTAGCACCCACGGAAGTAAACGCTTTATCACCACTGATGGATAGGTTTCATGGCGGCGAAACTCGCTGTCTCGGACTAAAGTTTTACCGTGGGATGCAATACAAGTGCTGAGGTGCGGAATTCCTTGCTCATAAAACAAAACATAGGTGCCGACCCCTGCGCGATCGCGGATCAAAAATTCGGGTTGATTTAGCGTAAGGGTAGACTCTTGAAGGATCGAAGGCACGTCTACATAGCCTCTCATCAGATACCGTGTCTCAACTGAAATTGGGATGTCCTGACGCAAGTATTGGTAGTGACGACCCGCGATCGTGAATTCATCCAATCGAGACACCAAAGCGGGGCTGATGGTTCGCTGCACAGCGATTGGATCACTCTGAAGGATCTGCCAGCCTGGAATTGAGACGTTTGCTGGAAAGGCGTAGGTTGATGTTTGGGTTGATAAAGTATCGGTTGGTATAAAGGTTTTTGCGATCGCAAGAACGCTTGCACCCAGTACGATCGTTAACATCCCGTTTTGAAGCCGTTCCCCGTGTTTCATGTCCTGCGTTGAGACAACTGATGGTAGTTGAATTCACCTTATTCAATTAATCGAGCGATCCTGAGGTTCTCCGGACAGAATCACTGGGGATTGGTCGCGCTTTCGATTTCGCCTTCAGCTTGCAGCGCGATCGCTCTAAGGTGATCTAGCGTTTGTTGATCCACGTGTTGCCATAAGCCTCGCTGGTTGGCTTCTAGCAATCGCTCTGACATGTCTCGCAGTGCCCACGGGTTTTTCTGCTGCACAAAGGCTTGCACAGTCGAATCGAAAACGTACGCTTCAGCTACACCTTGATACATATAATCTTCAACACATTGCGTTGTGGCATCGTAAGCAAATAAATAATCCACTGTTGCTGCCATTTCAAATGCGCCTTTGTAACCGTGGCGCATGACTCCCGCAATCCATTTGGGGTTGACCACACGAGAGCGATAAACGCGGGCGATTTCGTCTTTGAGCGATCGCACTTTTGGATTTTCTGGCAAGGCATGATCGCCAAAATACGTTGCAGGATTTTTACCTTGAAGCGATCGCACGGCAACCGTCAACCCGCCTTGAAATTGGTAATAGTCGTCGGAATCTAATAGATCATGCTCTCTGTTATCCTGATTGTGTAAAACAATTTGCATATCTCGCAACCGATTTTCAAATGCTTCTGAAGCAGAATGAGCAACACCAGAGCCAACATAAGCGTAACTGCTCCAGTTAATATATGCACGAGCAAGATCGTGATCGTCTGTCCAGTTTTGCGCCTCAATCAGTCCTTGCAGTCCAGCACCGTAAGCTCCAGGCTTTGAGCCAAACATCCGGAAGCGCGATCGCTCCTCCGCTTGGTCTTGAGTGAGTCCCAGTTTTTGCCAATTTTGAACTTCTTGTTGAACGGTTGCAGCGAGTGGATTCTGTTCAGCAGGTTCGTCTAAGTTAGAAACCGCGATTATGGCTTGATCGAACAAACTAATCAGGTTAGGAAAAGCGTCTCGAAAAAATCCAGAAATTCTCAGCGTCACATCGACTCTAGGACGACCTAAAAGCGATAGAGGCAAAATCTCAAAGTCAATGACGCGACGAGATGCGCCATCCCAAACAGGTTGAACGCCTAATAATGCTAGGGCTTCAGCGAGGTCATCGCCACCTGTTCGCATCGTCGATGTGCCCCACATGGAAAGTCCAAGAGTTTTGGGATAGTCGCCGTGTTCTTGCGTGTACCGCTCGATTAGGGCTTCTGCGGCTTTGCGTCCGACATCCCAAGCGCTTTCAGTAGGAATGGCTCGAATGTCCACAGAGTAGAAGTTACGTCCGGTTGGAAGAACGTCCGGGCGTCCGCGTGTAGGTGCGCCAGAAGGAGCAGCAGGGATGTAGCCGCCGTCTAAGCCGTGGAGGAGATTGGTGAGTTCTTGGGAGGTATTTTGGAGGGCAGGAAGAAGTGTAGTTTGAATCCAGTGGAGTTCAGGATGAAGATGCTGGAAGTGAGGCGGTACGGATTTGAGTTGAGGATCGGCTAACAATCTTTCAATGATGTTAGCCGCTTGGTCTTCCAACGCGGCGATCGCGTCTCCAACCGTTCTCCAGTCGCGATCCAACATTACCTCTGTTGACGCTTCTGCTGGATCAGCCGTTAGCGGATCGAAGTCTAGGTTCCAATCTTTTGCTAAAGCGCGGGTGAATCCCAGGCGTCCAGGTTGAGGATGACGAGCGATCGCAATGATTAAATCCCGCAGTTGTCGCCCTTCTGGGCATTTGCCAAAAATATGTAATCCATCGCGGATCTGGGCTTCTTTGAGTTCGCAAAGATAGCGATCTAAATTTGTAATCAGATCATCGACGGATTCGATCGCGAATTCTTGGACTAAGTTTTCTTGCTGCACTAAAGCAATGATGCGATCGCGAATCACGGGCAATCGTGTTGGATCTAAACTTTGCGCTTCGTAGTATTCGTCAATTAACGCTTCTAACTTTTGCAAGCCGCCGTACAGTTCCGCGCGAGTCATGGGTGGCGTTAGATGATCAATAATCACGGCTTGAGCACGACGTTTGGCTTGAGCACCTTCACCCGGATCATTGACGATAAACGGATAGAGATGAGGAAGGGCGGCGATTGCAACTTCGGGATAGCAATTCTCAGAAAGCGCAATGCTTTTACCCGGCAACCATTCTAGGTTTCCGTGTTTGCCTACATGCACAATGGCGTTCGCGTGAAAATGCGATCGCACCCAGTAATAAAATGCCAAATATGAATGTGTGGGTTCTAAATCTGGAGCGTGATAATTTAACGATGGATCAAGATCATAGCCACGTGCGGGTTGGATGCCAACAAACACATTCCCTAACTGAATGCCTGCGATTGGAAATTCTTGATCAGTTAAATCATTCCAGCGATTTGAAATGCCTTTTTGAACCAAGTCGGGTAACGTTGCAAAATATTCTTGATACTCTTCTACCGATACTCGTTGCTGTATTTCTCTTAATTCTCTTGCTTCTACATCGTTTGTAATTCCCTGTGTTAATCGTTTGATTAGCTCATCTGATGTCTCTGGTATGTTCTCAACGGTATAGCCCGCTTGTTCTAACGATTTTAGAATCTCTACGCAACTTTGAGGAGTATCTAATCCAACACCGTTTGCAAGGCGACCGTCACGAGTGGGATAGTTCGCTAGAATTAGCGCGATTTTTCGGTCAGAAACAGGAGTTTGGCGGAGTCGAGTCCAATGAGCAGCTAGATCAGCAACAAATTGGATGCGATCGCGCACAGGCTCATAGGTGACAACATCCGTTTGCAGTTCGGGGTGACGAGCTTGCACCGTCTTAAACGAAACCGCTCGACTAATAATTCGTCCATCCACTTCGGGAAGCGCTACGTTCATCGCGGTATCCCGTGGTGAAAGCCCCTGAAAGTTCGATTGCCATTGTTCAAGCGTACCGCCGCTTAGAATGACTTGAAGTACGGGAACATCAAGCATTTTCCAAAAATCGGATGGGGATGATGGAGAAGAAATTGAGAAACTGGTGGTGTTGAGCAAGACATAAATACTTGATTGAAAATAAGTTAGCAGTTCGGCTTGAACGTCGGGATCACGCAACGACGACACAAACACTGGAACTGGAGTTAAACCACAATTTACTAATGCCTGACACAATGCATCGATTACATCTGTGTTTCCAGAAAGATAATGCGCTCGATAAAATAAAATTCCAGCTTTAGGACAACTTATTAATGTGGTTTTAGCCTCTTGCCATTGATATAGTCCAACCTTTGGTACAACGCTAGGAGAAACGACTTCGTAATCCCGGTTCAAACAAGCATTAGCAAGAAATTTAAGCGCATTCTGACTATTTTGAATGCCGCCCTCTGTAAAATACTGCCAAATCTGATTGGTCACCGACAGTGGCAGCGTAGAATGGCTCATCAAATCTGGATCAGGTCGATCGTCCCCTGGCAACACGATCAGCGCCGCCCCACTGCGATCGCATGTTTCTTTAACGACTTCTAAGCCGTATGACCAGTACGATCGTCCGCCCAACAATCGCAACACAATTACTTTTGCATGGTCTAGAACGTCTTCAGCGTAGATATCGATCGTTAGCTGTTGTTGCAGATTCAACAAGTTCGCAACACGCACCGCCGGAAAGCCCTTTGGCAAGTCAGAAACCGCTTTGGCTAGGGTTTGAATTTCGGTATCGGCAGCAGTCAAGATAACGATCGGAGCGGGCGTTTGTTCGATAAACACAACGCCTTCTGTGTCAGGATTCCAACCGCCGGGAATTGCCGCTAAACGATGCATAAAATAATTTGTAGATTGGGGAACGCAGGTTAACGGTAGAAATGACGGTGCAGATGCAATCAGTCAGGTGGCGATATCCATTGTAGAGGCGCGAATTGTCGCGCCTTTACCCGACGGTATGCCAACAACCTGAAATTCCAGGACAAATTGGCACAACACCATCACCGACCAATAATCATCGATTCAAATTATCGATTCATGTGTTCCTGCAACAACCGCTGTGCCCTAGGCTTGTACAACAGATAAAACAACGATTCGATATAGCGCAGCATGTCCTCTCGATTCTCTTGCGAGGAATAATTCCAGAAGCCGTAGATCTTAGCCAGCGACAGCAAGCGACTTGTATGAATCTTCCAGGTGTATGTGCTGTAGACGCGATCGATACTCTTCTGAGAAATTTGATCCCAATAATTCGGAGTGCGATCGCACTGCTCAAGAAATTCTACAACAACCGATGCAACCTCTTCGTGATCGGTTGGGTTAATGTAAAACCCATTGACTTTGTTCTGAATAATTTCTAACGGGCCGCCAAAGCGTGTAGCAAAGGTTGGCAATCCGGTAATCATCGATTCGAGAATCGTTAATCCGAACGCTTCAAACAATGCTGGCTGCACAAAAATGCCCTTGCGATCGGCAATGACTCGATAAACCTCTCCCGTATCGCTCTTCGTTAGCCGCACTCCAAGCCAGCGAATCTTTCCATGCAGATTGTATTGATCAATCAAATGGTATAACTTCTCGATTTCGCTAATTTCTTCGTGATCGGTTGAATCCTCTGTGCGGAGTTTACCTGCGATGAGGATCAAATTGCAGCGCTCTTGCAGTTCGCTGCTCTTGCCATACGCTTCGACCAGTCCAGTCAAATTTTTAATTCGATCCAGCCGCGCCATTGAAAACAACGGGCGCTTGTTCGGATCGTCTAACTTGCCAAAAATTTGCCCTGGATCATCATCGTTAAACAGAAGATTTTCTAAGCGATCGCGCTCAGTGTTCAACCGCTCTTCGTCTCGCGTGAAGGGGAAAAATACGACTTCGTTGACTCCCGGCGGCACAACGTTAAATTTAGGACTAAACAAATCAACGCCGCTCACAACGTGATACAGCTCTGGCATCGTAAACGACTTGTAGGACTCATACTGTCCCACACTTTCAGAGGTCCCGACAATTTCCTGATAGGTGCTGCCAATCACAAAATTAGCTGCATTCATGGCAATGAGATCAACGGTAAATTGCAGCGAGAAATGATACTGTTCTTCTAAATCTTGCCAATAGAGATTACTAAACAAATATTTCGATTTCTCTAACGCATGGGCAACAATGCAATGCGTCACTTTCAAACGGCGAGCTAATAAGAATGCGACTAAGTTGCCGTCAGAATAGTTGCCCACAATCAAATCTGGCGCTCCTCGAAACTCTGCTCTGAGTTCTCGTTCTGCATCCACGGCAAAGGTTTCGAGATAGGGCCAAATTTCAAAGCGAGAAATCCATTCTTGCGTCAGTTTCGGGTTAAACTCGCGGAACGGAACTCGCAAAATCCAAGCATCATGAGTGCCATGAATTTTTTCTAAACGCTGATTACACGTAGTTCCATCACTGTTAGGAATTAATCGCGTCAGCACCATCACTTTGGGAGAAACGTTCAAAACTCCCAGCCCAGCCAAGTGCAAATCTTCCTGAAGCTGCTTCTCTAGACTTTTAACTTGATCCAACACATAGACAACTTGACCGCCCGTGTCCGGTCTACCTAACACGCCTTCTTGCCCAAACCAGCCGTGAACTGAAACTAACACCACTCGAAAGATCATCGGAATGCGCGAAATGAACGCTTCCAACGCTTGGTGATCGGGCGAATCGATTAAGCCATCTAAAATCTCTAGCGTCTGCTGCACTCGCTGCGCTGTGTTGCCCCATCCCGGCTCAAATCCGAGGTTCTGTAAATCAAAGCGAAAGGTTTCATATGCCTGATCGGGGCTAAAACGGCTGACCATCTCTAGTGCCTGTTTCACTCGCTCCGATAGCTGCTGCTGGGTCTGAATCCGCTCGTTAATCAGCAGTTGAGAGCCGTCATAGCAATGCAGCCGCAAAAAATTAAACAGTAAGTCTTGCCCCTGACGCGGGTCATTAAATAGTTTGCTCGACAAAAATCGATTCAGATAGTCTACGCCCTTACCAATATTTTTTGGATCGCGAAGTGAGGGCGAATAGTCGTAGAACGGCTGAAAATCGATTTCAAAGGTGTCACCATCTTGCGGATTGTAGTGATTGACAAAGCGATCGCGCAAATCTAGCAATTCTTGGATAGTGATCGGCTCAACCGAGAGATCGTCAAGCAGCCGATACGCCTCTTGTTGAGCAATTCGCGGACGGATAATCAGATACAAACTCTCATCATCCAGAATGATTTCTTGAGTAAAATAAATTAATTTTCCTAATTGCGAAGATGTATAAAATTGCTGAGACTTTTCGTTACGTTGGCAATAGTCTCCAAAGGCTTGCAGAATTTCGTTTCTTAAGAAATAGCGCTTGTCTGATGCTCGTAAAAGACTCGCAAACTCCCGATAATCTATTCTTTCGTTGCTGCTCAGAACGGCTTGAATTAGCTCCGACATTGTGACTCCTTTTTCAGTGATCCAACTAGAGTGTAAAGGACATATGTAACTAAAGATGCCAGTATTGCCTTTAAAGTCCAAAGGCTAAAATGGTTCAATTAGACTCAAGCCTTTATCTGCTTTGAGCTTGCGACTCTGTCTCCTAATGTAGACATTTCAAATATCTTTAGGGTTGAAAGAGAACATTTACCGTTTTAGCTAGATTCCTTGTGATTTTCAAATATCTCAACAGCCACCTATCCTCCTGATCTCTACCCTTGCAATAAGCTCCGCGAATCAATATGATTTAGTCCGTTAAAGCCCTGAGTTCCGGCATGACTTCTGACACATCTGTTTCTACTCCGTCTGATCCCCCACCTCCGACTGAGACATCTTCTAGCCCTTCAAAGCCCCCTGTTGAGGTTTCTCCATCTGAGGCTTCTCCATCTGAGACTTCTTTAACGTCGTCTAGTCCAGTAGAACCTGTAATGGAGGAATTGCCGAAGCTCCTCGATATTCCTCAGAGTATGCAAGTCCGTCTGAAAAATGAGGACGGAAAGCTATTGCTGATTTTGCCCCCCGATGCAGAACAGACCAAATCGCCTGTTGGCTTCTCTTGGAACGAGATTTGGCAACAGTTTAAGCAACAGTTGCTTGGCCGTGAGCGATTTTGGCAACCCAACACGGCAGTGCATTTAGTAGTGGGCGATCGCTTGCTCGACACTCGCCAACTTCAAGCGATCGCAGACGAACTCGCCGAACTGCAACTCCAACTGCGGTGGGTTTACACGAGCCGTCGCCAAACTGCCGTGGTTGCTGCCACGGCTGGGTATTCTGTCGAGCAGCAAACCGCTGTCGCTCCAGGAGCAAAACCGGTGGGCACCTCCTCTGGGCTGGAAGAGCCGCTTTACGTGCAGATGACCCTGCGATCGGGCACCGAAATTCGTCATAACGGAACTGTGGTCGTGTTGGGTGATCTCAATCCTGGCAGTTCTGTGATTGCGGGAGGAGACATTTTAGTTTGGGGACGATTGCGCGGCGTGGCGCACGCAGGGTGTAAAGGCAATAGTCGTTGCCTGATCATGGCACTGCAACTCGAACCAACTCAAATTCGGATCGCTGATTTTGTTGCTCGCGCTCCCGAAAATCCGCCCGCACAATACCATCCAGAAATTGCCTATGTCTCTCCAAAAGGGACAATTCGGATTGCTAGAGCTGCTGATTTTCAGCGTCAGAGTGGCAACAGCAAGGATGAGAGATGAAAGCGGGTTAAGAGAAGAAGCTGTTTTTCTGGCATGACCATGAGCATACTCAGACGATTGAGCGTAAGCATCTCACGCTCAGTCCGAGTACAGAGCGCTTAGCTTGTAAAATCTATTCTTCCAAATCGGAATGGCTGCATGACGTTGTCATTGGCTAGTGAGAATCGTCATGGATTTGGACAAGCGATTTGATGTTGATCCTCATATCTAGAACATTACCTTCTACCGATTCGACTCTAGCTTTGGCACCGTTTTTTATCTAATCAAACTCATCTCACTAAACTGACGCGGGTAAAGCGCCAACACATGAACCTTGCTCACTCCTAGAGCAAGCTATTTGCGCCGTGCTGTTTGAAATTTTGCTACGGCAGGAGGATAGCTTTGAAATGTTCCATCTCTTATCACTTGACTCAGATCGCTTCTCAGATTTGAAGCTTCCTTATCTTTCAGCAAGTTGAAGTAATATCCATAGAACTGTATGGGAATCTAGCGATCGTGCAGCGAAAGTAAGCCTAACCTAGGTTTCTGCGATCGGTCAATTTCTGAGTGTTTTGTATCGGAATGTCACAATTCCCACTTTTCATTAATAAGTGTTGCGACTACTTGATTCCTTTGTTAAGGTATGCAGGTCAAACGATTACAGATTGATTCTTGTATTTAGGAGTTGCATCTCATGCTTTACCTCACTCTCGGCTCTAACCCCATCCTCTAAAGTCCAGAATTGTCTGTGGGAGTGGAGCGTAACGAAATGTAGATCGCTCTAGCAGCAGGTGCTCACTTAAAGCCCCACTCAAAAATAAAGCCCCACTCAAAAATTTCCCTCAGTTCTTTGCATCCTCTATCAGTTCAACAAAGGCTGAGAACACCTAAAACCTCAATACTTGGAGGCTTTAACATGAATATTCAAGGAAAGACCGTTCTGATCACGGGCGCTTCTCGTGGCATTGGACGAGCGATCGCGCTGGAATTTGCTCGACAAGGAGCGCAACGACTGATTTTAGTTGCACGAACGCATGAACGATTAATCGAGGTGGCAACTGAAATCGAAGCCCTAGGAGTTGAAGCTGTTCCTCTGGCTTTAAATCTAGCTCACTCTGTAGAAGTCAATATTGCTGTCGCTCAAGCTTGGCGCGATTACGGACCCATTCATCTTCTCGTTAACTGTGCGGGCGTTGCCCACCAAGCGCCCTTTTTGCAATCCCAACTGCCGAAGGTGCAAGAAGAGATTGCCCTTAATCTTATGGGGATGTACACCATTACTCGGCTGATTGCGCGACGGATGGCAGTGCAACGACAAGGAACGATCGTGAATGTGTCGAGTCTCATGGGAAAAATTGCTGCCCCGACAATGGCAACGTATTCCGCGACCAAGTTTGCGATTTTGGGATTCACTCAAGCGTTGCGGGGCGAACTTGCAGCACATAATATCCGAGTCGTTGCCCTACTACCCTCTCTGACTGATACAGATATGGTTCAGAACTTTCAGTGGTTTCGATGGGTCATGCCGACCACTCCTCAAAAAGTAGCTCAAACCCTGGTTGTGGGACTCAACAACAAATCGCCCGAAATCTTGGTGGGATGGCAAAGTCATCTTGCAGTGTGGGGCAATCGCCTGATGCCTTGGCTGGTCGAGAATGTTTCACGATTAGCGGCTCCCCTTTCCGAGAACCGTCAGGCACTTGATGCAAGACTGAGAGAAGCTAGAGCAGATTCTCGTTGAAGCATCCTAATCAACAGTTTCAAGGTTCCGCACTTGAAATACTGTTAAATCTGTTAACAAGTAACCACTGTTAACAAGTCGAATCTCATTCACGAAAGCCTCCCAAACTATGGGAGGTATTCTTATGCTCACTCTCCCCCTGCTCCTAGAACAAGTCCTTCAATCGTATCGATCGACAAGGGTAAAATTTCGGCCTTGCTGATTTTGTAATGGTATCGCTATCCCAAAGGCGGATTTCTTCGTGGAAAAATCATTACTTTTCAGCAACGCCGAAATTTGTAATAGTGATGGAAACGAGCAAACATCTCTAAAATCATTCTGCTTTAGGCTTATCTGCACCTGGTAATCCATCCGGAGTGTAGACAGCCTCTTTGACCTCGATTCGTCCCAGAATGGTCAACCCAGTTGTGGCTAGAACGACAACGATTTGCGACACGCTATTCGGGTCAATTCTGCCTGTATTTTGATAATTTTCGATGTTCTTGGCAACGACGGGAGCGAGGGACGCGATCGCGGTGAGGACGGCTCCCCAAAACGTCTTACTGTGAAAAATGCTTTTTGTAGGGACAACGGCAGCGGAATGGCTAGTCTGCATGGTAATGGCTCTTGAGAAGGGGGACAGTAATTGCATCAGTGACGAGAACCACCGCTACGGAAAACTTGAATTACCCTTTTGGGTACTTTGTGAGCTGAGTTCCATCTAGCGATTACCCCTTTGGGGAACTGCGAAGCAACCGCTCATCTTCGTTTGCGGCTCATCAGTCTCCACGAGCATTACTTCTCCGATGTGATGCGCCAAATCATGCATTAGAAGGTGATGTAAGGCGATCATCAAATTTATCTGATTTTTCGGACTCGAGTCTTGGCGGTAAACCTTGCTGTTGTCTTGTATCTCTATTGAACGAGCATAAGATATCTAGCCGATGAACCGTTTTTTCACCCTGTTTTTGACTACGATTCTTTGGATTGCAGCCTGCTCAGGTGTTGTATACCCTGCTTCTCGATTTGGTGTGATGGCACAACTGCCACACCCTTTGCAAGCTTGTCGTTCAAATGCTCCAGTACCGTCTGCTGCACCCTTCCCAACATTGCACCCCGATGCTTTGAACGCGAGAGTGCCAGTCCTGATGTATCACGACATTCTGCCTGCCAAGAAAGTCGCTTATGACTTAACGCCTCAAGAATTAAGACAGCACTTTGAGCGAATAAAGTCGAGCCAGCTCACGCCAATAAGCATCGATCGCTTGATTGCTCATCTGCGCACAGGCAGTCAGTTACCTGAAAAACCAATCTTACTGACCTTCGATGATGGCTACGGAGGGCACTATCAATACGCCTATCCACTCTTGAAAGAATATGGGTATCCGGCTGTGTTCTCGATTCATACCAGTTCGGTTGGTGTGAATGTTGGCCGAACGCATGTGAGCTGGCAAGACCTGAAAACGATGGCAAAAGATCCGCTCGTAACCATTGCCTCTCATAGCAAAACTCATCCTGCACTAACCAGACTTTCGGATCAAAAGCTGACCCAAGAAGTTGTGAACTCGAAGAAAATTCTTGAATCAAAGCTCGCTCGTCCGGTGCGGTACTTTACTTATCCATATGGCAATTACGATGCCAGAGTCAAGCGAGTTGTTGCGAATGCTCACTATCTTGCCGCGATCGCGTTTGCTATGCCAACGGAGCGCTTTGCGAATCAGTCACCAGATTTGTTGAGTCTGGCTCGATTTGAAAAATCTCAGCTTGAAAAAGTAATTCCTCGAGCTTGGGGTGGTTCTCCAAAGCAGTGCCAATGAACTGCAAACGGCTGGTGCGATTTCACTCGGATCAAGCGATCATGTCATGACTAATTCTGTCCGGTATCGTCAACTTAACGCAATCTAGCTCTACTGATTGAGAATGAGTACGTTTGGAACCCCGAAGCATCAGCATTCTGGTCTCTGTCAATTCACTCTTGTCTCAACCAAGAAGCTCTTGAACCGTTAAGTTGACGATCCCGATTGATGTTAGAGAAAGCTGAGCCTTCTCTAACATCCTTACGACAATGGTTGCGAGCACTCAAAACTGCGAAGACAAAATTTTGCTACTTGATTGACAACGCAACTTGAAGAGCTTGATCTAAAATTTTTATCGCTTTTGCTCGATTTGTAACTCGGTCTTTGGCATTGTATTGCGTCGCGATCGCGATCAGTGCTTGGCTCTTGTACTCTTTCGTTTGCGTCGTTTGGGCAACTCGTAAAGCTTGCTCAAGCTCTCCAACTTGGGCGAATGATTGAGCTAAAGCAGGCATCAACCAATCTAAATGAGCAGAATCACCAGCAGGCGGTTGAATCGATTGCGCAATTTGCTTTGCTCGCTCCGGTTTCCCTGCCTCAGCATACGCAAGCGCAACTTCGGGTAGAA
Source organism: Myxacorys chilensis (assembly GCF_059505265.1). Classification (NCBI taxonomy): domain Bacteria; kingdom Bacillati; phylum Cyanobacteriota; class Cyanophyceae; order Leptolyngbyales; family Leptolyngbyaceae; genus Myxacorys; species Myxacorys chilensis. The sequence goes on from NZ_JCACKG010000186.1 coordinate 21,058, forward strand.
TGCCTTGAAGTCGTTCCCGTTGAGCGATTTGCAGAGCTTGATCATACTGCTGATTGGCCAGATAATATCTCACTATTTCGGAGAGGGTCAAATTTTTTGCAGTTGAGAGCGATCGCGCCACCTTCACCGCCTGAGCAACCTCTCCAGTTTTGGCATAATGCATCGCGATCGCTTGAAATACTCGCTCCCGGTCCATCCGCGTTCCAATTCGACCTGCCAGCTCACGCGCCGTCTGAAGCTGTCCGATTTCAGCATATCCGCTGGCCACTTGTGCCAAGGCAGAATTGCGAAGAGATGGTTTTAATGCCTGTGCTTTGGATTGAGCACTCACCAAAACCGTCTTGGCTTGGCTCAATTGTCCGATGGCTGCGTACTGAGTCGCCACTTTGGTTAGAAGATGGACTCGCTCGGGTGGAAACTGGGTTAATTGCAGTGCCTCAATTTCTGGTAGGACTTGATCGAGTAGTGAGATCGCTTGCGGTTTTTGTCCATTGGCGATTAGCATCTGGGAAATGTGCAGTTTTTGAGTGATGTCCCAAGACTTATCTTCTTGCGATTGCGGTTGAGCGCGAATACTCTCTAGAGCTTGCTGAAGCGTTGGTAGTAGGAAGTTTGATTGCTTGATACGTTGGAGTTCAAAGGTCATTCCCAGAAGAATTTGCCGCCTAGTTCGGAGATCCGGATTGCGTTGAGCAATGGCGATCGCTTCGTCTAAAATTTGCCTCGCTTGGTCGGGCTTTTGATCTTTTTGATAAGCTGCAGCAATTTTTACCATTGCCATCGGGCGGAACCCATTCTCAACTCCTCGAATAATTGACAGCGCAAAATCGTAATAACCCGCTTTTGCGTATTCACCCGCTCTGTTGAGTAATGATTCCTCTGGTGAGGTAGCGCTGAGGGTACAGTTCGCGATCGTCTGAGTGTGCGCAATCTGGAACGCTTTTGTGAGCAATTGTTGACCTTTACTCGTTTGCCCCACTAGCTTGTATCCGTTTGCAACTCGCATTAGAGGGGTCGCTTTATAACAATCACTCAGTATTGTCTCTGTGATGGATAACGCTTGATCCAAAATTTTCACAGCCACTTGAGATTGTTCGATCGCTGCATATTGAAACGCAATCTCAGCCACTAAAGGTGCTTTAGACTCGCTTCTCTCCTTCCCAAATCCTGGCTGAATCGGCAATAGCACCGTAAGCAGAGCAGTAACTGTTAACACTGTGCCTCGTTTGATCCTTAGCGCCATGTCTCCGTCCTCAATTTTGGAAATGTGGTTATAGTTTTAGTAACGCAAAATCAAACGATAAGTTCGACGTTGTTATTCAGTTTCACTTAAGCTTCATCAATGCCTTCAACTGGTATCGTCTGGTGTAGAGCAGGAGATGAATGGATCACAAATCATTTGCCCTTCTGGTCAATAATTTGTTGCTCTACATCGGTCATGCGTCGAGGTGACGGGAGTACGATAGAGTGAAGTAGTGCATTTGTCCTGCTGTGATGTAAGCGGTGTCCGTTCTCCTGAGTTATGCCCACGAAGCTGCTAATTGTCGAAAGTCCTGGCAAAGTCAAAAAGCTTAGCCAAATTCTGGGCTCTGATTGGCTCGTCAGAGCGAGCATGGGGCATGTACGGGAATTGGCTCAGGATGGGATTGATTCGCTGGGATTTGATCTTGGAGATCGGACCGTTCGTTGTCGCTTTGTACCGAGAGGAACGCGTGGCAAAGAGACGATTCATCAACTTAAAACTGCGGCTCGACAAGTCAAAACGGTCGTGCTGGCGACCGATGATGATCGAGAAGGCGAAACGATCGCGTGGCATCTTCAGCAAGCCTTGAATCTGAAACAACCCCAGCGCGTCGTTTACAGCGAAATTACGCCTGCTGCGGTCAAAAAAGCCATTGCCAACCCCAGACCGATTAATCAAGCCTTAGTCGATGCCGGTCTCTGCCGTACCGTTCTCGACAAGCTCGTCGGCTATAAAGGCTCGCCGTTGCTTTGGAAGTTACAGAACGGGGCAAAGTCTATGGGGCGAGTGCAAAGCGCAACGTTACATCTCCTCTGTGAGCGGGAACGCCAAATCGAAGCCTTTGTGCCGCAGGATTATTGGAATGTGTTCGTCGATTATGCTGAGGGATTTCGTGCCTTTTACCGTGGCACCGAGGGAACTGCAGAACCCGAAGCACCACAACCAGATGATGCAATGACAGTGCACGATCGTACCCCTCCAGAATCGGAACGAGTTTTGTCTCAAGCCGAAGCGGATCGGTTAGTCAGACAAGCACACGCCTTTCCGCATCACGTGATGTCGATCGACGGCAAAGTTGTGAATCGCACCCCACCACCGCCCTTTGTGACCTCGACGCTGCAACAAGCGGCGGGCTCGCGCCTCAAGTTTAGCCCCGAAAAAACAATGCAGGTGGCACAATCGCTCTACGAAGCCGGACATATCACGTATATGCGCACCGATAGCATCGACCTCAGCCCAGAGTACCGCGATGCGGCGCGGCAATGGTTGATCAATCACGATGCGGAGAATGTGCCGAAGAAACTGACGCATCATCGTCAGGTGAAAGGGTCTCAGGAGGCACACGAAGCGATTCGCCCCACCGATATCCATCGTGCCTCAGCTCAATTGAAAGTCGAATTGTCGAGTGATGCCTTTGCGCTGTATGTCCTGATTTGGAAACGGGCGATCGCATCGCAGTGTCAACCTGCACGAGTACGACAAACACGGATCGTCACGCAATCTGGCACCATTTTCTGGCAGGCGAAAGGACAAGTGATTGAATTTGCGGGCTACAGCAAGTATTGGAATAACTTGAGTGCCGATGTAGAATTGCCCCTCGTGCAGCCCCTTCAGCCGTTGACCTTAACCCAAGCTAACCAGGAACAGAAGCAGACCCAGCCCCCGCCTCGCTATAGCGAACCAAAATTGGTGCAAGGTATGGAGCGGCAGGGAATTGGACGACCCAGTACCTATGCCCCCACAATTCAGACGCTAAAGGAGCGGCAGTATGTGGACGTGCTCAAAGGTGCATTGCAACCCACGGCTTTGGGACGGGAGGTGGATCGCTTCCTCGCCCATGCCCTGCCGGAGTTGCTGCAAACCGAATTTACAGCTCAAATGGAACGCTCTCTCGACGCGATCGCTGAAGGCAAACAAGATTGGCAACAGTATCTTACCGATTGGAACGAAACCTACTTTGAACCCGCTTTACTCAAAGCACAACGCGTGATTCCCCAACATCTAAGCACGACGCCCGCTCCTCGCCCCGAAAAGCAGCTGCAAAAATCGAAAACCCGCTGTCCGAAGTGTCAAAAATCGCTTGCCAAAATTCCGAGTGCAAAAGTCAAAAAGAAATACTTCCTCAAGTGCGTCGAGGGGTGTGATAATGTCGTGCTGTTTTGGTCGGAGTACACGAAACAGTGGGAAGCACCGCAAGCAAAATCGACCTCAAGCGAACAGCCTAAGCCCAAGCGAACTGAGGCTCCTTGCCCCGTCTGTCAGCAGCCGCTCGAGCAGTATGCCTATCAAAAAGACGGTCAACCGAAAGTGCTGTTGCGCTGCTCAAATCCAAATGCACATCGCGACAACAAACACAAAGACGTAGTCTATTTTCAGACCACGACAGGGTGGTGGAGTCCCAAGCTGGGGGAGCTAGACGTTGCCGCATTGCATAACTCCTAGGGTCACAGTCGGCGCTGCAACGATTTCTATCTGCAATTGGACCGATTCGAGGACACTTTCAGCCTAAGCAAAATCAACTGACTGCACAACGCTACCGAGAAAATCTGCGCCAACGAGTTGAGAATTGGCGAGATGTTGTTGGGCTGAAACTGCATAGACTGAGCAATCCTGATTGCTCAAAATCGTCGTGCCGGTTTTTGAATTATCTCGTTAAGTTGACTGCGAAGATAGAAGCGTATTCCTTCGATCGTGCATGCCACTCCAGCTGGATAGGCTCTATCAGTGTGCTACCCAAATGCGAAATCAGGATGAAACGGACTATTGGTTATACCAAGCTTTGCGCCACTGCTCCATCTGATCGATTTCGGTTTGTTGTGAAGAAACGATTGCTTTAGCCAGTTGCTGAACTTCAGGACGCTTTGATTTTTGTTGCGCTTCTTTTGCCATTGCGATCGCGCTTTCATGATGCGGAATCATCGCGTTGATAAAGCGTAGATCGAATTGACCATCGGCTGTTCCCAGATCCATATTCATCATCATGTCGTTCATTTGGTCTTGCGACATTGGCATCATGCTTTTCGTCCCGCTATTCCATGCCATCGGAGTGCTAGCTGCATTCGCATACCACGCCTTGCGCCATTGCTGCATTTGAGCAATCTCTTTGTCTTGATCAGCAATAATAGATTGAGCCAGTTTCTTGATTTCAGGTCGCTTCGATTTCTGTAGCGCCTCTTGCGCCATTTTCACGGCTCCTTGATGATGCGGAATCATGGCATCCATAAAGCGCAGATCAAAGCTTTGATCTGCTGGACCTAAATCCATGTCCATCATGCTACCGTGCTGCATGTTGCCGTGATCCATTCCTGGCGTTCCTGCCATTGGTGAACCCATTGGTGAACCTGTTGCAGTAGGGCTTTGATTAGAGGTTGAATTTTGAGCATTCGAGCAAGCTGTTAGCCCACCAGCAGCAACGACTGCACCAAGCGAGAGTCCAAGTAAACCCGTTTTGAACAGTGAGCGGTTCATACTTAACTTACCAATTTCGTTTACACTTTTATTCTGAACTGTCTAGTTGGCTGGAGAGTCAAGGGCAGAAAGTATATTTCGGATCGATTCCTTAAATGTAGGGTCAACTGTCCAGTGATTCAAGGCAGCACAAAAAGATGAAAGCTGGATGAAACTGCTCTCTATCGATAGCACTGAACTTCTTTAAAAGTTTTGTACCTCAATCGTTAGATGCGATCGCATTAGCAACTTCCTATCGTAAAAGCCAAGAACTGCGCTTCAGCCTTTGTGCTTCAGTTCCCTTGTTGTTTCCTTTAGGAGTTAAGTTATGACAGCGACCCAATCTCATCAATCTCAGCTTCAATCTTGCATCGAAGCCTGTCTCGATTGCCTGCGCGAGTGCGAAAACTGCGCCACTGCTTGCCTTGATAGTGACATGGTGCAGATGATGGCTCAGTGCATTAAGACCTGTCGTGACTGTGCAGATACCTGCGATATCTGCGCTCGATTCATGGCTCGGAACTCTGATCTTCATGCTCAATTATGTAGCGTTTGTGCAGAAGCGTGCGATCGCTGTGCGGCTGAGTGTGCAAAACATGACCATGACCACTGCAAGCGGTGTGCAGAAGCGTGTCGTCGCTGTGCCGAATCCTGCCGCCAAATGGCTGCGGCAATGGTTTAACCGAGCAACGCGGTTCTGTACGGTTGAGGATGTCCTTGTGCTTGAGGGACATCCTCTTCTCGTTGTTTAGGAGAGTTTTCAGTTTAGGAGGGTTTTCAGTACGATCGCTTGACACTCCAGCCGACTAGATGGTTCAGAATAATCAATAACAAAGCTCTCGCTTCAAGGAAGCTCGAATGATGACGTTACACTTTACCGTTCCGAACATGGCTTGTTCTGCTTGCAGTGACACGATTACTCACGCAATCAAAGCGGTTGATCCCAGCGCAAAAGTAAATGCTGATCTAAAAACGAAGCTGGTTGATGTTGAAACGCAAGCTTCAGAAACCAGCGTTAAGCAAGCTGTAAGTGAGGCTGGATATACTGTTGCTTAGTTCAATCTGTTTTTGATTACGCGATCGCGGTGATGATATGCCGCCCGCGTCACTCTAAATTCGATGCTTGAGGAGTGCGATCGCCTTCGATCGTACTCCGCCTTAATCTCACTCTTAATCTCACAGTAATAACCGCGATAATAGAATTAATTCATTGAGGCTAGATCAATGGTTGCCACCCAGCCACCAAAAATAGCGACTACAGAACCTTCTACAGAAGAACAGTCTTTGTTCTCGTTAGAAGATTTCATGCTTCATCCTCCAAATCACATGGAGTGGATTGATGGAGAATTAGTGGAGACAACCGGAATGACCGTTCGACATGGCACTTTACAATCTAGGCTCTCTCGATTTTGGGGCAATCACGTAGATTCTCAGAAATTAGGAGGAGAGGTCGTTACTGAAACAGCCTGTCGTACTCTCAATCAAGGTCGTCGTCCTGATGTTGCCTATATGTCACCAGAACTTGTAGCTCAGTATGGACAAGCAGCAGGCTTGCCGCGTAGCTTCCCACTCATCGCAGAAATCGCTTCGCCAGATGACAGTGCAGAAGGTTTGTTTGCGAAAGCGATTGAATATCTAGAATCGGGTTGCCAAGAAGTATGGCTCGTATTTCCAGAGGCAAGAATTGTTCTGGCAAAAACAGCGGAGACGGCTTGGCAACTGTTCAATCCTGGGGATGCGATCGCAACTCAAACAACGCTTCAAGGATTTAGTATTCCACTCGATGAACTACTAGCGTGAATGCTAACAGCTGCGCAATCGTGTCAAAGCAACTACAGCTTCATCAACAGCACTACGAACTGTCGAGGCAGAATAGCCAGAATTAACAAGAATACTAAATACTAACGGCGAATAGCTGCGCGGTGTAACATAACCTGAAAGCGAAACAACACCAGAAATAGTTCCCGTTTTAGCAGCAACAATACCTCGAGCAGACGTATTGCGAAACCGATCTGAGAGCGTTCCACTGACGCCTGCAACAGGCAGAGATCGCCGATAAATTTGAGCTTCTGGCAACAGCGCGATCGCTTGCAAAGTTTGCACAAACGCTTCAGAACTCGCTCGATTACGACTGGCTAATCCTGACCCGTCTACCATGCTGTAGCGATTTGGGTTCACTCCCATCTCAGTCAGAATCGATTTCACAGCAGCAACACCGCTCGTGTTGGTATTGAGACTGGTTGGATCTTGTAGCCGACCCAGCGTTTTGAGCAGCGTTTCAGCGTAGACATTGTTGCTCTCTTGATTCGTTTCAAAAATCAAGCTCGATAGCGGTGGCGAGGTGACAGACGCGAGCGCTACTTCACCTGCTGGGGCAGGCGTGCGCTTCACGAGGGTTGAAGCCGTTACTTTAATGCCAGTTTTGGTCAACACGTTGCGGAATGCACCAACAAAATAGTTTCCAGCATTCGGAACTGCACCAGTGTAGATATTATTTTCATTCAACATCAGACTGTTGATCGGAGCCGCATAACCCTGCCCGCGATCGCCTTCGTTCCAGAATGGATTAAACGGTTCTCCCTGAAAAACCGTGTCGTCACCAATTAAGAGATTAGTTTGACGAATGCCACGTTGACGCAACTGTTGAGCAAGCGAATTTAGTTGAGTGGTGCTAAGGCTCGGATCTCCTTGTCCAATCACTCTTAGGGTAGCTAACTCTGCACCTGAGCTATTGCCGTAGACAGGCGTGGTGATGCGATACCCAGCACCGAGTTTCTTGAGCGCGGCAGCAGTCGTAAAAATTTTGTTATTAGAAGCGGGGACTAACTGCGTAGCCGCATTTCGCTCATAGACATTGCGCCGAATGCCAACTGCGCCTTGAGTCTGCACCAGCATACTCAACTTTGCGCTAGGAATGCGGGCAAGGGCACGATTGACGGCTCCTCCAAGCTGCGCTGGGCAAAGCGTACCCGCCGCAGCTTGAGCACGCACTGGACTAGGAACCATTAGACTCGTCGCGGCGAGCGTGGAAATGAATGCAGGACGAAACAGACGGGTAGGGTTCATACGATCGCACATCGCCTCTATCAAATACAACGCCTTTGACTGAAGACAGGCCAATTTTGTTGCAAATCTGATATTACGCGATCAAAGCAATTTTAGAACCCTAACATCCTCAGCATTTAGCGACTCATCTCTAGCATTCGTTGCATCGGGCGGAGAGCCGCTAACCGAGTTGATTCGGGTAGCGTGATTTCCGGCTCTCGGTTTTTCATCGCTAGATACAGTTTCTCCAGCGTATTGAGCCGCATGTGAGGACATTCATTACAGGCACAATTGTTGAGCGGCGGTGCAGGAATAAACTGCTTGTCAGGTGCGGCTTTCTCCATTTGGTGAATAATGCCCGGTTCCGTCACCACAATGAATGACTGACTCGCGCTTTGCTGGCAACATTTCAGTAGTGCAGTTGTAGAGCCAATATAGTCAGCATGCCGCAAGACACTCTCTTCACATTCTGGATGAGCGATCACCTCAGCGTTGGGATACTGAATTTTAAGCTGCACCATCTTCTTTTCGGAGAAAGTTTCATGCACCATACAGCTTCCCTGCCACAGCACCATGTCTCGCCCCGTTTGCTCCATGACGTATCTGCCAAGGTTGCGATCGGGCGCAAAAATAATCGGCTGATCTTCAGGAATTTGATTCACAATCTTCACGGCGTTAGCGCTGGTGCAAATGATGTCACTCATCGCTTTGATATCAGCGGTGCAATTTATGTAAGAAATTACCAAATGATCAGGGTGTTTTTCCTTGAATTTAGCAAATTCAGCGGGCGGACAACTGTCGGCAAGAGAACAGCCTGCTTCTAGATCGGGCAGCAGCACTAATTTGTTAGGATTGAGAATCTTGGCAGTTTCTGCCATGAAGTGGACGCCTGCAAACACAATGACATCTGCATCCGTTTGGGCAGCTTGTTGCGAGAGCCCTAGCGAATCTCCCAGAAAATCGGCTACATCCTGAATGTCAGGATCTTGATAGTAGTGCGCCAGGATCACTGCGTTGAGATCGCGTTTCAGATCGGCGATCGCGCCAAACAAATCTTTCGGCAGTGGCGGTTTGGACGGAGCAAAAGGTGCTGTAAACACAAGATTACCTGAGCGTTGGAATACCGCTAATTATAGTTCAAATTACCAAAATTAGAAAGATGATTTTATCTGAATCTACCAACTTGAATAATCCATTAGCGCGATCGCGCTGAGGACTCTTAATTCTCCCCCAAGAGATTCTAGCTTTTCGGTTTTTACGACTCAGGATTTGAGTCCTTGATCTGACATACTCGTAGAATGGATCTAATGGGCAATACCTTGCCCTCCTCGTCTTCTGCAACAGAACCTATTGCCACAGAACTTATGTTTGACGCTCTCGCCGATCGCTTAGAAAACGCCTGGAAAAAAGTTCGCGGTCAAGACAAAATCTCTGAATCTAACGTCAAAGAGGCTCTGCGGGAAGTCCGACGAGCGCTGTTAGAAGCAGACGCCAACCTACAAGTCGTCAAAGAATTTGTCGCAGAAGTCGAACAAAAGGCACTGGGAGCAGAAGTCATTTCTGGCGTTCGCCCCGATCAGCAGTTTATCGAAATCATTCACAACGAACTCGTTTCCGTTATGGGGGATGCCAATGTTCCCCTGGCTCATGCTGAAACTGCCCCGACGATCGTTCTCATGGCAGGCTTGCAGGGAACAGGTAAAACGACAGCCACCGCAAAGTTAGCCCTCCATCTTCGTAAAGAAGAACGCAGCGTCATGATGGTCGCAACGGATGTGTATCGTCCAGCCGCGATCGATCAGCTCATCACGCTCGGTAAGCAAATCAATATTCCTGTCTTTGAGATGGGCAAAGATGCTGATCCGGTCGAAATTGCTCGCCAAGGCGTAGAACACGCCAAAGCAGAAGGCGTTGATACGGTCATCATCGACACCGCAGGTCGCCTGCAAATCGACGAATCGATGATGGGAGAACTGAAGCGGATTAAAGACACGATCCGACCGCACGAAGTTCTGCTGGTCGTAGACGCGATGACCGGACAAGAAGCCGCCAACTTGACTCGCACCTTCCATGAGCAAATTGGTGTCACGGGTGCAATTCTTACCAAAATGGACGGGGATACTCGTGGGGGCGCAGCGCTCTCCGTCCGGCGGATCTCAGGTCAACCGATCAAATTCATCGGCGTGGGTGAGAAGGTCGATGCCTTGCAGCCGTTTTACCCCGATCGCATGGCATCCCGCATTTTGGGCATGGGCGATGTGCTAACGCTCGTCGAGAAAGCCCGTGAAGAAATTGATTTAGCCGATGCTGAGAAGATGCAGGAGAAAATCCTGTCGGCAAAATTTGATTTCACAGACTTTATTAAACAAACCCGCTTGCTCAAAAATATGGGGTCGCTCGGCGGCGTTCTCAAGCTGATTCCAGGCATGGGCAAGATGGTCAATGAAGAACAGTTGCAAAAAGGGGAAGAGCAACTGAAAAAAGCAGAAGCGATGATCGGCTCAATGACCGTTGCTGAGCGTCGTGACCCAGACTTGCTGTCCAACTCTCCCTCCCGTCGTCGCCGCATTGCCAGAGGTTCTGGACATTCTGACAAAGAAGTTACTGAGTTAATTAGCAACTTCCAGAAGATGCGATCGATGATGCAGCAAATGGGATCGGGTCAGATGGGCTTTCCCGGCATGGGTGGTTTCCCTGGTATGGGCGGCGGAATGCCAGGAATGGGCGGCGGCAACCCTTACGCACGTCAGCCCATGCCCGGACAACGAGGCTACGCTGGAGGCAATATGAATAAAAAGAAGAAAGCCAAAGACAAGAAGAAAAAAGGCTTTGGCACGCTGTGAGAATTAGGGATGAAGGATGAAGGATGAGGGATGAGGGATGAAAGTAATTACAGCCGTTCTGCTATTCCTGTTTACATAGCGTTGCTAAACTATCCTCCCTTTTTCATCCCTCATCCTTCATCCCTCATCCCTCTTTTAGAACGGCAACTGATTCAACGATGGATGCCCCTTCGACGGCAGTGCCTTGAGGTAGTGCAAGAACTCTAGCAACTCATCTTCGGTCAGTTCAGCCCGAGTCTTCTTACTGTAGGTTTGCTGTAAGTAGGTGCTGCCCTGTTTTTTCGTCCAGCCGATGCGCTCGATCTCGGTGCCAATTTGGGCGATCGCATCCGACAAATCGATCGGCTCACTCGATAGATCGGGAAGCGTCTCTTTCATTGGCTCATCTGCATCCGTTTCTGCTTGCAGTGGCTCCTCAGAGTACTCCGGTTCACTGGAATAGTCATCCTCAACTCGCTCAGGAAGTGACTCAAACGAGTCAAAACCTGAGAACGAGAGTAAGTCGCTTTCAGCAGGAACCTCTTCTTTTTCTTTCTTTCTCCGGCTACTCTTCTTGGCAGGTTCAACGACTTCAGGCGTCTCTTCAAACTCAGGAAGCGTTGAGTCAACCATTGATTCAACGGATGGCAGAGAATCTGGAATGCCCTGCTCTTTGAGCGATTCTTTCACTAAAGGTTGAGCCTGCACTTCAAAGGTAGGCGACATCAGCGGCGTTCTACCGACTGCCGGAGCAATGCCCAGAACTGCCATTGCTCTAATTCTGGCCCGATCTTCCGCCTCTTCAACTCGGTCGGCGGCGGCCATTGCTGTCGCTAGGGTTGCCGTCCCAACCTGCACTAAAGCCCGGACTACAAATTGTCCATCGTGAATTTGGACTAGCTCAGACAGCAATGCCCCAGCGGGATAGTGTTTTCTCAACTGAGCAAAGAGACTATGGCTCTCTGACTGGGACGCTGCGGTCAGGTTTGGCTCCGCTACTGTAAACGACAGTGAATGATCAGAAGAATACATGGCAGAAGAAGTCAGCATAGAGTTTGCGGCGATCATGTTCATTCTAAGCAGGAGTGAAGGGGTAGTGCAGATTTGTCGCGCCTTCGACGGCATGAGCGATCTAACTTACTTACAGAGAAGTTGGCGATATGATGGAAACAACCGATAAAAAAACGGATTATCGCAGATTACGATCGCATTAAATCCAAAATCTTTAAAAAGTCTTGCTCGATACCAGCTTTTCTTTAGCTCAGTTGTTATAGTTAAGCCTCAATAACATAGAACGCCGTAAGTCTTCATAAGTGTTTATGCAGTCTGAGTCAATGATTAATAAAAGCGTTTTTCCTGACGGTCAAGAACCCATGCGGATTCGTTTCGAGCGTCAGATCAAGCGTATCCAGCGCGATGTGCTGCGGATGGGTGCATTAGTTGAGAACTCCTGTTTTCTGGCACGTCAGGCCCTGTTTGACCACGACCTGGAAGCCGCTGGTAAGATTGCTCGACAGGATAAGCAAATCGATCGCCTCTACAAACAGATCGAACTCGATTGCGTCAACCTTATCGCGCTTCAGTCTCCAGTGGCTCAAGATTTGCGGTTGCTCAGCGCATTGATGCAACTAGTGCGCGATCTCGAACGAATTGGTGACTACGCCAAAAATCTGGGCGATATCGCCATGCGGCTCTTTTCTTACCCCGTTTCTCCCTATATGGAGCAGATTAAGCAAATGTTCGATCGCAGCCAAGCCATGCTCGCGATCGGCTTAGCGTCGTTGTCAAATCTCGATGCTCAATCTGGGTTGGATATGCGTGATCGCGACGATGCGATCGATTTAGATTACGATACGCTCTACGCCTTACTTGCTCAGCAGCAGGACGTTCCGGGCGTTGTCGAACCGATTATTCTGCAAGTTCTCGTGATCCGTCATCTAGAACGAATGGCAGACCACGCCACCAATATTGGTAAGCGCGTCGCCTACATCGTCACGGGTCAGCGTTGAGATAAGCGATGTTAACCTCAAGTACCCCTTGACAAAATTTGACAGTTGGGGGATCGATGCGGAAAGATAGAGAGGGAAGGAGCAGAGGTTTTAATTAGTTGAACTCTGGATCTTTCAAGCTCAGTTTTCGAGGTTTGATACAGCCGTTTCTCAGAGTGTGGTGATATTCATCCAGGTTGTTGCGGGCTGCGGCTGGTTTTACGACTTAAATTCTGAAGCCGGAGTGTCAGGTTGGCAATCTTGAGCGAGAATGAGTGAGGCAATTCTTTAGCTTTGGAACTCAACCCTTTCGATTGAGCAACCTTAGTTTGAGTTGCTCCATGGCTGTATCATCTTTTGACAGGATGATGGTTCTTCTAGCGCCGCGATTAGTGTCTATAGCGCTAACTCCGCAAGATGCCTGGCGAGTGAAGACCCGTTGGCTGGTCTCTTTCGAGGGTCTGAATCTTGAGCAACGAAGAAACCTTGCAGCCACATCTTGAGCAGAACCCGGACTGCCAAAATCGGGAATTCGCAGACTAGACTTGATTTACACGAGGGTTACTGCCTCTCAAATTCAGACTGTAAACTCTAAGCGTTGATCGAAGGGTATCGGGTAGAGTTTTGGGTCATGGGTCGTTTGAGAAGTTAGGGACATCGAGTAAGGGAATGCCAATGAAGTCTGCGAACGTCTGAACCACCCAACAAGAACGACCATCACGAGGACAGATCGCTTCATGGAATTCTCGATCGCTGAACTACTGGCCAATTTCATAGATGACAAGTTGGTCGCACCCAAGGCCCTAGAGAAGAAGTTAGAGTGCCAAGATGAGACAAGCTTACAAAAACTCCAAATTGCCCTAGATGTGTTAGAGAAGGTCGGCATCTTAACCAAAGAGCGCGGAAAATATCGCCGACTGACCGAAGATGGCGTGGTAGAAGGAAAGCTTCGGTGTTCTAGTAAAGGCTTTTGCTTTGCCATTCAAGATGTGGAAGGATCGGAAGATATCTACATTCGAGAGAGTCAGTTAAATCACGCTTGGAACGGCGATCGCGTTTTGGTGCGCGTCATCAAAGAAGGCAGTCGACGGCGCAGCCCAGAAGGAGAAGTGCGGCTGATTCTCGAACGGGCAAATCCCTCAGTCTTAGCTCGAATTAAGAAAACAGAGAGTGGTGACTTTCATGCCGTTCCGCTGGATGATCGGCTGTTGTTTGAGTTAGACCTGACCGAGGACAGCGATCTGAGCGATGCGATCGATAACCTGGTTCATGTCGAAGTTCAGCGCTACCCGATCGGACAAAATCTTCCTTTAGGAAATATTGCCAAGCTGCTAGGCAGCGATGAGGAAGCGTCAGATGTCGATATCGTTTGCTGCAAGCACGACCTACCCCGTGACTTCTCAGAGGCTGTCCTAGGATCTGCCAAAGCTCTACCGAACAAAATCACGAAAGCTGAGATCAAAAAGCGCGTTGACCTGAGAGACGTTCCGACAATCACCATCAAAGCGAGCGACGCCGATAGCGCCGATGATGCGATCACGCTAGAAGAACTGGAGGATGGCAACTGGCGATTGGGCATTCATATTGCCGATGTTGCTCATTATGTTGAGGCGGGTTCTCCCTTAGACCGAGAAGCTCAAAGACGAGGCGTATCAGTTTACATGGGCGACTTGGTTTTACCCATGCTGCCTGAGCAGATCACCGATCAGCTTTGCTCGCTCCAGCCTGAAAAAGATCGATTGGCAATTTCAGTTCTCATCACCTTAGACGAACAGGGACAGGTGATTGAATTTGAAGTTCAGCCCACTGTCATTCAAGTAGATTACAGACTGAGCTATGCCCAATCAGAGGCAATTTTGGCAGATCAACACACCGACGATGTGAGCGAGTTTGAATCCATTTTTGGGATGGTGGCACAACTCGATAAACTTAGCCATGCCATTAAAGACCAACGTCGCCAGCGTGGTGCGTTTGAACTGAATTTGCCAGAGAAGATCTTTGCTCGTCCTGACGGTTCAGAATCGCCTGAAGAAGCAGGCAAGTATACGTTTAGCAAGTTTCACTACGATGATGAGGGCATATTGGGGGCGGTTGTGGTTTCGTCAACCTTGCCAATTCACTCGATGATTGTGGAACTGATGCTGCTGGCCAATCAAACCGTTGCATCTCATCTCCAGGCATTAGGCGTTCCAGGGGTGTACCGAGTTCATCCAACACCCGATCCAGACGATGTGCAGGAACTTGTCAAGCTGGCGGTGAGCATGGGATTAGAACTGAGTTTAGAACAAGACGACGAAGTTCATGCGCAAGACTACCAACGCTTTACAAAGAAATTTGCAGAGTCTGATTCTGAGCGAGTGTTGACCTACTTGTTGCTGTCAACGCTTAAACCTGCGTTCTACAGCACTCAGCCCAAAGCGCACTTCGGATTGGCGCTAGAGCAAGGCTATACGCACTTCACGTCTCCGGTGCGGCGCTACCCCGATCTGCTCGTGCATCGAGCGCTGCATGCCGTGTTTGAAGAAGGGCGCGATCGCAGGTCTACCCGTGTTAAAGAAAGCGTCGATTTGCGCCATAGCTCCTGTCACGGTCAAATCAACTGGAATGTGCTTCCTACTGACCTGCATCAAGAACTTGACACTCACTTCGCGGCTGTCGTAGTGCATCTTACCGAGCGGGAGAAACTCGCTCAGGATGCTGAAAATGATTTAGAGGGCTTGAAGAAAGCCGAATTGATGAAAGAGCGCACAGGCGAGATTTTTCACGGATTGATTACAGGCGTTCAGTCTTACGGTTTGTTTGTTGAAATCGAAGAACTCTTAGTCGAAGGCTTAGTTCACGTCAGTTCATTAAAAGACGACTGGTACGAGTTCCGATCGCGTCAGCAAACCCTGGTTGGGCGAAAGAACCGCAAGCAATATCGCTTGGGCGATCGCATTGAAGTTCAAGTGAAAAGCGTCGATTACTATCGTCAGCAAATCGATCTCATTGCTGTGGGTGGCGGCAGCGAAGCGACGGATGATTACTCAGAATCCGATGACGCTGGCTCTGACGAAGAGGAGTTTGATGAGGAACAATAGGTCAGTAGCTGGACACAATTCCAGCACGACTGACTCCGAAACCCCTACCTCATAAATTCTCTGTGTCGCCTATCACTCGTCCTCTAATCATCGGTGTCTCCGGCGCGTCTGGACTGATTTACGCTGTTCGCGCTTTGAAGTTTCTGCTGGAAGCAGACTATGCGATCGAACTCGTTGCCTCTAAAGCGAGCTACATGGTTTGGCAAGCCGAACACACGATTCGGATGCCTGCCGAACCATCGCTGCAAGAAACGTTTTGGCGCGAACAATGCGGCGTGGAACGGGGCGGAAAGCTGACCTGTCATCCATGGGGAGACGTGGGCGCAAACATCGCCAGTGGCTCGTTTCGGACATTAGGAATGTTAGTCATTCCGTGTAGCATGAGTACGGCTGCCAAATTAGCAGCCGGACTCAGTTCCGATTTGCTGGAACGAGCGGCAGATGTGCAGCTTAAAGAAGGGCGTAAGCTGGTGGTCGTTCCGCGTGAAACGCCCTTTAGTCTGATTCATCTTAAGAATTTAACGACTTTAGCCGAAGCAGGCGCTCGAATTGTACCCGCGATTCCAGCTTGGTATCACCATCCCAAAACCATTGAGGATTTGGTCGATTTTGTGGTGGCTCGTGCGCTCGATCAGTTCGAGATCGATTGTGTCAACGTTGAGCGGTGGAAGGAAACTGAGTCAGAGCTTTGACCATTTTATTTCATCTCTATAAAGTGTTCGACTGCGTTTGCACTGATCACCTTACTTAATTTGGTTCAAAAGCTTAAAGTAGTAAGCTACAAACTCAAACTCATCGGTAGGATTATCAAAGTACTCAAGATGGTCGTCTCGAAATTCTTCTGCCGACGTATTCGTTTCACCTCGCCAGAGCCTCTCCGGTATATCGTTCCACATACAAAGCGCTAAGCAAAGAATTCGTATTTTGCACGCTGGCGTTTTATCTAGCTTGTAAACAGTGTAATACTCACCAACTATCAATGCGTGATTATAGTCATCTTCATCACCAAGTTGATCTAGCCACTCACAGCTTGCTGTTTTGTGACCTTGAACAATTTGATCAACCAAATGATCAGAAACAAATTGAATTCGTTTTTCTTGCATTTTTAATGCTTCTTCATTTCGAGACTGAATTGTGAATGAAAATTGGCAAAACAGGTTTTAACTTTAACAACAATCCCCTAGCCATTGATTCAATTTTGGTAGATGTCACTAATGTACCGCCCGGCAATAACCTAGCGGTTAAACGATTCCATCAACTGATCCTGATCATTGCATGGCTGCAACTAGAATCGTGAGCCACCTGTCTGTAGCGCCATGCGATAAGCTGATAACGAGCCTAGTAAACTGCTGATTCCTGATGTCTCTTCTGCGTTTAGTCGTTTTGCTCGTCGTTGTCGGATTGCTGGCGCTGTTTGCAGTGCAGAATTGGTTTGCCCCAATGCAACTCGTCTTTTTGGGGCTGCGATCGCCCGCCTTTCCTCTACCAATTTGGGTATTAGGCGCGATCGCGGCAGGCATCCTCACCACTGTCATCGTCTCAATCCTGTTTAGGCTCAATAGCTTCACTGCCGGACGTTCTGTTCGACGCGCAACCGCACCTCGCGTTTCATCCGAACCGTCCTCTAGTAGTTATTACACTCCGCCCTCCTACACTCAGTCGGTCGAGTCTCCCCGAACCGCTTGGAAAGCGACTCCACCGGAACCATCCTCCACTAGCGAGGACTGGAGCGACGAAGACGCTTCTGACTGGTTTGATGACTCTGACGACTGGACGGACGAACCTCGCGACTCTCGCTCTTCACCCCGTCGCACCGACTACGAAGTCCGCCAAGAGCCGAAGTCAGGCTCTCGGTCAGGTTCTACTTACTCCTATAGCTATCGCGATCCAGAGCCGCCAAAAACTAATCCATCTGATGTGGTGGATGCCGATTATCGGGTGATCATTCCCCCTAATCGCAACTTAGATGACGATGATGCTGATCAACGCTAACCAAGGCGTCTAAAATTCTAAATTCTTAGTGCTAAATTCTGTATGTTAAACGGTGTTAATCTCTATCTCATCGGCATGATGGGATCTGGCAAAACCACAATTGGGCGACTGCTCGCCCAGCACTTCGATTATCAATTTATCGACACCGATCAATTCATTGAGCAAGCCACTCGCCAATCGATTCCCGCGATTTTTGATCAATCTGGAGAACCGGTTTTCCGGCAATTGGAGACGGCGACGCTGGCTGAAGTATGTGCCAGAACGAATAAAGTAATCGCCACAGGAGGCGGAATTGTTCTCAAGCGCGAGAATTGGAGCTTTCTGCGGCACGGTGTAATCATTTGGATCGAGGTGCCGATCGAGGTGCTGCGATCGCGCCTTCAGAATGACTCGACTCGTCCCCTCATACAGCATCAGGACATCCACGAGAAGCTAACTCAGCTATTGAGTGAGCGCCAAGCTCTGTATGCTCAGGCAGATATCAGAATTACTGTAGCTCAGACAGATACTGCCGATCAGGTAGCGCGAAAGACCATCGATGCGATCGCTCGGAAATGCGAAGAAAAGCGCCAGTTAGATCAGCAAACCGAACGCTTGAACGCAGAAATGCCCTTTCAGCTCCATTCGCCCGAAGCCAACTAGATCCAAGCGCATTAGATCCTAAACATTCGTTCTTTTCTCTAGCTTTTTGTGCAACAACATTCGCTGAGGTTGACCAAACAGGAACGAACTCCATCCACTCTGAGTTTCTTCTACCTGATAGCCAGCCTTAAAGTAAAGCTGTCGCGCTGAATTATTGGTTTCCAGCACATGTAAATAAATTTCCTGAAATCCCCAGCCTGTCACTATACGATCGCAGGTCGCCAATAACTTCTTGGCAATGCCGCGACCCCGATAGTCTTCCCGAACCGCTAGGTTAGATAGGTAAGGATAATGATTCGTCCGTACCTGCCACGGACTCTCATTCCGTAATCCAACTTCTACCGTTCCCACCAGACAATCTTCTTCCGTTCCTGACGATCTTGAGGTATCTACCGCAACTAAGCAGGCGTAGTGAGGCGAAGCAGCCCGCAACCGGCTCCGCAAATCTTCATAAATGCCAACGCGCATGACCGGAATCAGCCAGCGCAAAAATTCTGGATTGAGCGGAAAGCTGTCTGCTAACACTCCCGCCGCCTCAAACAAATCTTGTTGCCGAATGGCGCGAACTAGATAATGCGCTTCCGAAAACGATTCTGGTAGATCTTGCTGGTGAGAAATATTCACGTCGCTGCTACAGAGAACTCAATATCTCAGGTTTAGTGTAGACCCTAGACTCAAAATCTGCTCAAAAAATAGCCTGCCTAGCTAAACATATCAGCGCTAGACAGGCTTCAATAGTCGGGCGTCTTCGCCCTATTTGCCAATCCGAGGCGGTTCCCGGAAGGCGATCGCAAAAAAGAGTACGCCTAGTGCCAAGGCAAGAATGAGAATGTAAGCAACGCTTTCCATATCAGAATGTCCTAGTGACTTTAGTTCAGTCTAACGAAATTCAGAAGGTCTAATCGAGATGTAAACATTCCCGATTAGACCTTCTAAACAACCTTTACACAGGCTCTTTCCGACGAGTAGACTTGTCTCCCAACTTCTGGAAGAAGCCCCACTCGACTTGCTCTTCTGACATATCTGGGTCGATACCCGCAAACACATCCCGGAAGATGGTGCGAGAACCATGCCAAATATGACCAAAGAAGAAGAGCAGCGCAAACACCGCATGACCAAAGGTAAACCATCCTCTAGGACTGGTGCGGAACACACCATCCGAGTTAAGGGTTTCACGATCGAATTCAAACGGCTCGCCTAGCTGAGCAGAACGGGCATAGCGCTTCACAACAGCCGGATCGCTGATCGTTTGACCATCGAGCTTGCCGCCGTAGAAACTTGCCGTGACGCCAGCTTGTTCAAAGCTATACTTCGATTCCGCCTTACGGAACGGAATGTCAGCCCGAATCACGCCATCTTCGTCCTGAAGCACAACAGGGAAGTTCTCAAAGAAGTTCGGCAGACGGCGAACAGACAGCACGCGACCTTCGCTATCTTTGAACACCGGATGCCCGAGCCAGCTTTGAGCAATACCATCTCCCTTGTTCATCTGACCAGTACGGAACAAACCACCTTTTGCGGGGCTGTTACCAACATAGTCGTAGAACGCTAGTTTCTCAGGGATCTGCTCGTATGCCTGTTGCATGCTTGCACCATCGGCAATGTCGTTTTGAACCCGACGCTCAATTTCCTTCCCGAAATAGCCACTATCCCATTGATAGCGAGTCGGACCAAATAGCTCGACCGGAGTGGTTGCGTTTCCGTACCACATCGTGCCTGCCACAACAAACGCCGCGAAGAATACCGCCGCGATACTGCTTGCCAAAACGGTCTCGATATTACCCATTCTCAAGGCTCTATAGAGACGCTCAGGTGGGCGCACGCTCAGGTGAAATAGTCCAGCAATAATCCCGACTACACCCGCTGCAATGTGGTGAGCCACGACGCCACCTGGATTGAATGGGTTAAATCCGGCTGGACC
The DNA here is from genome assembly GCF_059505265.1 of Myxacorys chilensis. NCBI lineage: Bacteria > Bacillati > Cyanobacteriota > Cyanophyceae > Leptolyngbyales > Leptolyngbyaceae > Myxacorys > Myxacorys chilensis. The sequence continues at coordinate 41,238 of NZ_JCACKG010000186.1, forward strand.
CCATTCTGGCGCGACAGGCTGCACATGCCCGGTCAATCCGTAGGCATCAGACACCCACATGCCTGGACCAAACAACCCAGTTAGGTGAAATGCTCCGAACCCGAAGCAAAGTAATCCCGACAGGAACAAGTGAATTCCGAACATTTTCGGCAAGTCCAATGCAGGCTCACCCGTACGGGGATCTCTGAAGAGTTCTAAATCCCAGTAAACCCAGTGCCAGCAAGCCGCTAAGAACAACAGACCCGACAGAATGATGTGCGCGATCGCAACCCCTTCAAATGACCAATAGCCAGGGTCTGTAAAACTCTCACCCGTGATGCTCCAGCCCCCCCAAGATGAGGTAACTCCTAAACGCGACATGAACGGCAGCACAAACATGCCTTGCCGCCACATCGGGTTTAGAACTGGATCGCTGGGATCAAAGATCGCAAGCTCGTAAAGCGCCATTGATCCTGCCCAGCCCGCAACAAGTGCGGTGTGCATCAAGTGAGTTGCAATCAACCGTCCTGGATCATTAATCAAGACGGTGTGAACTCTATACCAGGGTAGTCCCATTGACTACTCTCCTCCTAATAAATTACGTCTACTGCAACGCTTCTTTCAGCCTTTTGTTAAAAGTGCCGGATATTGGTAAATTTACCAGACTAGAGCCGACTTCTAACCGGGCCATGTCTGCCTCTTAATACTCTCCCCTTGGAAGTATGTAGACAGGTTGACCCTGTATTTGGGAAAATCAAAGTGTATAAAGAAGTGTAACCAGTGTTAGAGGCGATTGCAAGCAAGTCTAGTTTGCCTGAGCAATTGATAAACGTTACACTTGAGCTGTTAATATTTCTTAACTTTCAGACATACTAACTACATTCACGTCTCTTTGTTCGATTGTCCTAACGAGTCCCGTTTCTTTGAAGAGCGACCCTTATGCAGCCAGTAAACTCTGACCTTCAATCTGCTAACGATGATTTACCATCCCCCGAAGCTGAGATAGTTCAAGAGCCTTCAAAATCCAGCTTCCAATCTGCCAGCATCACATTTGTGAAGGAAGACAAAGTCGCTTTTGCCACCCAAGGCGCGAATTTACGCCTCAAAGCGATCGAGAACAACATTGACCTATACACCTTCACTGGCAAAATGATGAACTGTGGTGGATACGGTCAGTGCGGGACGTGCATTGTTGAGGTTGTTGAAGGTATGGAAAACCTTTCTCCTCGTACCGATGTTGAGAATCGTAAACTTAAAAAGAAGCCAGAGACCTATCGTTTGGCATGTCAGACGCTAGTCAATGGCCCGGTTAGCGTTAAGACAAAACCTTAGTGGTATTCTGTAAAGTGTTGATGCAGCAGTTAGGAAGGACTGATTTTTATGCAAGTTAACGATTTAGGATTTGTTGCCACCATTCTGTTTGTGCTGGTTCCCAGCGTTTTCTTGTTGATTCTTTACATTCAAACCGCCAGCCGTCAAGCCGACGACAAGTAGAAGTTGATTGCAACTTCACTAAATCTATACTCTAAGCGCCGAGAATCGATTGTGCGATTGGCTTTGCCAAGCTCGAAGGATCGCGGCGCTTTTTCGATGGAACCCGCAACTACTTGGAGCTACCAGCATCGGGTGCGGTTCCTTCAGCAATGGTGGAGTGAGTTGTATCCCCCTCCAAATTTTTCAGAAATGCTTGAATCCGCATTCTGCAAATGTAAGGCCATCCTCCATTTGCCTCAATATCTTTTAGCAAAGCATAAAGCGCTTGCCGATTATTGGGCAACGAGTCCTGGAACAGCCCTTCGCTGATCTCACGATGCAGACTTTCCAAGAATCTGAGCAAAGACAGTAGCTCTAACGTTTCTCCTCGGGATTCTCCCGCAATCTGCTTAACTGACTTTCTAATTTGTTCTAGCTCTGGTGATTCTCCTATCACTCTAGGCTCTGCGTCATAACTCATAAATCTTTATCCTCTGAAACATTGACCGTGGTTTTACAGACTAGGGCAATGGTGACCAAACTGATTTAGAGTACCTTATTTCGATTTGTAAAATGTGCTTGACGAAAACTAGCTGTGCAAATTGCTGAAGGTAGCTGAAATGGGGCAATTTTTTTAGAAATCTGTTTTACAAAATTGGATTCTTAAAAAGTTTACTAAAGTCTGTAAAATGCTATGAGAGGTTTGATTTGAATCATCTTCAGAATTTATAGAAATTCCATCACACCTGACAGCCGCTTAGGGATTTTTCCTGACACTTATGGCACGAAATCTGAGATGTCATTTTTCAAGGAGTAACCGCTTTGTCAAGGCGGTGATTAAGGTCATACCCCTTCCTTACTGTCAGATAATGTCAGACCGACCCGAACGCACTGCTAGGACTTTTTTACATTGACTTTGAGGTTGACCATGAGGTATCGCGCTTTAATCGTCACATTTTTGGCATTTTGCCTAAGTGTGCTAACTGCTTGTAGTGAAGCTCCCGCCGCTAGTACGGAAGGGTTAACCTATGAGCAAATCCGAAATACAGGATTGGCTAACTCCTGTCCACAACTCGAAGAAACGTCTCGCGGTTCGCTTCCGCTTGACAGCAGCAAAACCTATTCTATTAACAACTTGTGCTTGCAGCCGACCACTTTCTTTGTCAGAGAGGAAAGCTCAAACAAGCGCAGGGAAGCTGAGTTCATTCCTGCTAAAGTGATGACTCGCTACACATCGTCAATTGATGCAGTGTCAGGCAAATTGAAGATCAACTCCAATGGGAGCCTGACGTTTGTTGAGGAAGACGGGCTTGATTTCCAACCTGTTACTGTTCAGCTACCGGGTGGAGAGCGGGTTCCATTTCTATTTACCATTAAAGGTTTAGTGGCGACTAGCGAACCAGGTTCAGGAAACATTAATACGTCTACTGATTTGACGGGTGAATTCCGCGTTCCGTCTTACCGGACATCTAACTTCCTTGATCCAAAGGGTCGTGGCTTAACGACTGGCTACGATAATGCGGTCGCTCTACCAGGAGGAGGTGCGGACAGCGACCAACTGCTAAAAGAGAATGTCAAGCAGTTTCAGTTGGACAAAGGAGTGATTTCTTTACAAGTTGCTAAAATCGACAGCGCCACTGGAGAAATTGCAGGAACGTTCGAGAGTGTCCAGCCTTCTGAAACCGACATGGGATCTCACGCCGCAAGTGATGTGAAAATTCGTGGACTGTTCTACGCACAAGTTGCGCCTGAAGTTTGATGCTTCAGTAGTGACAAGGTGTTCTGTTGCAAGTCGTTAAGTTTGTAAGTAGAACGTTAGATTAATACTCTGATTTTTGGGGCTTTCAACTAGCCCCTTTTTTATTACTTAAATTTATTGCTTAAATCTCTACAGAACCTTCTAGATGGAGTCCTCCTAGAGTAGGAGCGTCTTATCAAGCACTTAATGGATACAACCTATTCACGACTTCATATCTCAGTGGAAATGCAGTTGTAAGTATTCAGGGCAAAGAAATAAGTTTGAATTAATACAACTAGCTTCAGTAGCCCCCTAGCTGTAGAGTCTGTTGAGTTTTAAGAATAGAACGTTTTTGACCGTGATTAGCGCAGAGCGCAATTTCGGAAAAAATGACTTTGCCAAGCTCTCCACGATCGCGTCAGCCTTCCTCGATTCCAACCTTGTGTCACCGCTAGGCGCTGTGTGTTGCAGCACAATTCTCAGCGCGAGCATCGACATGAGTTGACGTAATGTTAGCGACTGCTCTACCCACTGAACTTCGTCATGCCAAATTTTGTTGCAGGTGAATTGAGGAGTGAAACTCTACACCGTTTGCGAGACTATCAAGTTGCTCCTTCCTCGGAGACTCGCAATCAGCTTGTAGAACTTAATTTTGGGTTAGTCCGAAAAGAAGCTCATCACTGGACTAATCAATGTACAGAAAGCTATGAGGACCTGCTCCAAGTTGGGTGCATTGGGTTAATTCGAGCCGTTGAGCGCTTCGATATTTCTAAAGGACACGCCTTTAGTTCTTTCGCAATTCCTTACATTCGAGGTGAAATTCAGCACTACCTCCGAGATAAAAGTCCATCAGTTCGTATTCCTAGGCGTTGGCAAGCCTTGCAGCGGCAAGCGGTGTGGATGATTCGAGAATTTCAGTCAGAACAGCACCGTCATCCGAGTGATCTTGAAATTGCCGAAGCGTTAGAGATTCCGCTCGTGGAGTGGCAAGATATCAAACTTGCGTCTCAAAATCGATCGCTGTTGAGTCTAGATGCCCCGATCGGTGATGAAGATGAAGGAACCGCCTCTTTAGGCGATCTTGTACCTGACACCCAATACCGTAGTTTTCAACTTGCTCAAGAAGACCAACTTCGGCTTCAACAGGCACTCGTTCAGCTAGAAATGCGGACACGACAGGTTATCGAGTTTGTCTTTTTATATGACTTAACTCAGAAAGAGACGGCAGAGCGGTTAGGAATTAGTGCCGTAACCGTTTCTCGACAAGTCAAGAAAGGATTGAATCTGCTTCAAAACTTGATGACGGTTGCTGAAGAATAGGCTGTCTTAATTAGGTGAAATCACTAAGATATTCCTCCGTGCTATCCAAACATGCGGATTTTTCATGACGCGAATTGTTTGTCGCAAATTCATCGTGTAGTAATAAAAATGTCAAGGACGGGCATACTTTGGCAAAGGTCATTGGAGTAGAGTTTTGGGGATAGGAAATGGATAAGCGATCGCTAGTAATGTGTGCAGGAGTGGTAACACTCATGATGAGTGGATGTAGCACGGGCGACGATGCAAGTAGCTCGTCCAGTCCTTCCCCATCCGTTGCTCAAAGCTCTGTTAATCAAGGCTCAACAGCAACACAATCCTTCTCTAAGCCGCTTGTGGCAGAGAAAAATGCAACTAAAAGCAATAGCCGTGCCCGCGTTGCGGGTTTACTGCAATCAACCGAGCCTCTAGAGCGGGCACGGCAAGTTCAGGCAAGAATCAACAAAAAAGGGCAAAAAGACCCGTTCTCTGGGTTGCCTCCCGTTTTGTCTTTCAATCTTCCAGCGAGTAATGCTCCTTCTCAAAGCCCGAGTAATGGTTTGCCATCGTTACCAGCATTCCCTGTCGCTCCAGAAGTGTTGCCCTCGTTTCCAACTGTGGCGACAGCCTCTTCTGGTGGGACAGCTTCTCGTGGATCGGCTACTCGTGGGACAGCTTCTGGTGGGACAGCTTCTCGTGGACTAAGCCCTTCAAACCCTGGGAAATCCGCGATCGCTGCATTACCACCACTCCCACTACCCACGTTGGCTGAAGCCGTAGAGGTGTCAGGTGTGATTGTGGTGAGTGGAGTGCCGCAAGCCATTGTCAAAGCGCCAAACGAATCAACGAGTCGCTATGTTGGAGCAGGGCAACGCCTCTCCAATGGACAGATTCTCGTCAAACGCATTGAAATGAACAGGGGTTCTGATCCGATCGTGGTTTTAGAGCAGAATGGCGTTGAGGTATCGAGAGGGGTTGGTGAAAAAGCAACGCCAACTCAAGGCACACCCACTGCCATGATGAGAGCTAAAAATATCCCTCAAGTTTCTTAAGGTCAGCCCTAACTACAATTTGCAACAGTTTACAGCAACCTCTGGGAAACAGACGTTAGAGTGAAAGTACTGCTTTGACCCTTCGCACATTTTTCCCGGAGTTGTTGTTATGACAGCGACTAACCAGCCTAGAGATGTTTGGAGTTCTCTTCTTCCGGAACCTCTGCCGACTCAAGATACAGAGTTGCTAAGACAAATTGGGTTTATTCCTGGACTGAAAGAACTGTTGATGGTCAGACAAGTTCATGCATTAGAACACGCAACTGTCTGGGTTTTAAGTGGTGCTTCTGATCCGTCGATTCCTGACATCGATTTCAATGCGAACTGGACTGATACAGGTAATCTCGGTGGACTATCGACGGAACAAGGATTTTATCTCTACGGTCAGGTTGAAACTTCGGAGGTCCGGCGGGCGGCTAGAGAAGCACTGACTCGAATGAAGGGCGGAGAATGGAACTTAGCCGTTCATCCGCGCTGTGGAACTAATTTTTCGGTCGGAATGCTATTGACGGCATCGCTGGCATTTAGCGTTCATTTACTGTTGCCGCGAGGTCCGATTGAACAATTATTGGGATTTGGGTTTGCCGCTTCTACAGCGACTCAACTGACTCCAGAACTTGGACGTCTGGTACAGCAGTATATTACAACTGCCGTTCCATTCAATTTGACGATCCAGGACGTTGCGGTTATCGCAGATCGCAAGGGCGAGCCAGATGCTTGGGGACGCCCTACTCATTTCATTCAAACGGCATGGGTTAATTAACATTGTTGATTAGCAATAAGGAAAGAGTGACTAACCACTAAAAAAGTAGCCCCCACGAGGCTACTTTAGTTAGACGAGGCTAAAACTAAGCAGACTAGCCAATTTCAACCTGTCCAGTATCCACAGTAGAAGATCCGTTCACATTATTAGCAATTTCAACGAGCCGATTGAGGGTATCTTGACTCGGGGCTTTGCCCTTGAGAACCACAGTGCTTCCAGTCTGAGCTACCCAGACGGTGTCACAATCCGCAACTTGAGAATCTTGGTCAAACGCTAGAGCAACTCGCTTTGCTAATCCACTTTGATCGTATTCTCCGTTTAGACCTATCCGTTCGGGCGCGATCGTTTCCCCTGCCGGAGCTTGGGCAGTGGCTTGAGGAGCCGCTTGACCACTAATTGCCTGCTCAGGGTTTTGGGGCTTTTCCATGCCGAACAGTCGTTTTAACCAACCCATAACTTTACTAACTCCAAAACAGCTTTCTAGACCTGAACATAGACGGTAGACGATTAGCCCGTCCTACTAGATCCGTCGTAGGAGAGAAAAATCTTTGCGTTCAAGGTTCACGAGTTCTAGCAAGTGCAATTGCTTTGCAAGTTCTGAAAGAGTTCTCAATGCAAACTTGATTGAACCGCAAAAATTCCATCTGATGAATGTAATGTCAAGATTTCTGTAAAAAGCAGCTTGAGGCGGCGAGAAGAGCTTGGGGATAATTACGTTGCGCGATAAAATGAACTTTCATAGGTGGTGCAAGCTTAAACAGTTTGCATCGTTAGCCTTTATAGACAAAGCCGATCGTGATGAAGCACACACTCTCTGTTCTAGTTGAAGACGAAGCCGGAGTTCTATCTCGGATTGCAGGATTATTTGCTCGTCGGGGCTTCAATATCGAGAGCTTGGCAGTGGGTCCGGCAGAGCAGATGGGGGTCTCTCGAATTACGATGGTCGTGCCAGGGGACGATCGCAGCATTGAGCAATTGACCAAGCAACTCTATAAGTTGATCAACGTGATCAAAGTCCAGGACATTACGGAAGTACCGTGTGTTGAGCGGGAATTGATGTTGCTCAAGGTGAACGCCGGTAGCACGCATCGCTCAGAAATTGTTGAGTTGGCACAAATCTTTCGAGCGAGAGTCGTAGACGTTGCGGAAGATTCTCTGACGCTAGAAGTAGTGGGCGATCCGGGAAAAATGGTCGCGATCGTACAAGTTCTCAATAAGTTTGGGATTCGAGAAATCGCGCGAACAGGAAAAATCGCTCTGACTCGGGAATCGGGAGTTAATACAGAGTTTCTCAAATCTTTGGAAGCGAAAGTGTAGAAGTTATTCTATCTACCCGCGATCAGTACGACAGAATAAATTGCCCTCCCATTGTGCAAAAATCTCCGATTTCTCGAAGAAATCGGAGATTTGAATACGCCGCTCTTTAAATTCACGGACTTAGCGATCGTTATAGAACTCAAAATCCTACTGGATCAATGGTTTGCGGAAAGCGAGTGTTAGGGCGTATACGGGACACCTTGCCGCATCTCACCTGAGAATCTTCGACCATCGGCAAAAGTGAGCGTTCCTCGACCATCGGCAACGCCTTGCCGCAGTTCGCCTGTATAGCTGATATAGGGATATCCGGGCGGGAAGGAACATGTTCCTTTGCCTTCTAAAGAGCTGTTGTAGTATGTCCCTTGACAGCGAATGCCGTTTTTAAAGGTGATTGTTCCATTGCCTTTCGCTTGACCTAGATAAAAGCCACCAGTGTAAATGTTGCCACTGCTATATATGAACTTGCCTTGCCCATGAGGATGCCCGTTTCGCACGGCTCCGGTGTAGCGATCGCCGCTGGCAAAGATGAAGCTTCCGTACCCGTGAGGCTGACCGTTTCTCATCTCGCCTTCGTAGCGATCGTTATTCGCAAACAGGAACATGCCGCGACCACTGGGTACACCATTGCGCACCGTGCCTTCATAGCGATCGCTGTTGGAGTAGACCAACACTCCCGATCCATTCGGTAATTTATTGCGGACTTCGCCTGTGAAGTACTTATACTTCGCGGGTGCTAGATCCTTATCACCGCTACTGTAGACGCAAGTGACGTTGGAGCCGGATGAAGCTTCACATGTGGGGCGAAGCGCGGCGTCCGCTGAAGCGGCTGCACTTGTGGGCAGCGCATGAAGAACGAAGGCGATGCCTAGAGTAGAAGCCGCAAGACTTCCAAAGTGATGTTGACGAATCATAAGTAATGCGCTCTCTTCGATTGGCAAAAAAGCTGATTGGGATTTGTAACAATGCCTTATGAATACAGAGTGCCCGAAGAATTTTTAGAGATAACGCAAACCCGCCAAACGAAGGTAGTTTTGTAGAGCCTATGGTTTGACGATCGTAGCGCCCTTGTAAAGATGCGATGCATTGCGTCTTTACAACACGGCATCAGGGTTGATCAACAAGGTTTACACTACTAGCAACGACAGGATTAAAACCAAAAAATCAGCATTCTTTAAGGATGCTGATGAAATTGTCGTTCGAGTTAGACAAATCTAACGCATCAAAAGTCACTTACCTATCAAGCATCGGGAAGTTCTAGTAAGGATATGCGATCGTCACACCCGTACCACCATCTGCGCGATCAGCAAGTTCAAACCGCTCAATGCGCGGATGCTGTCGCAAAAATTCGTGAACTCCCTGGCGCAGTTTTCCGGTTCCATGACCATGAATAATCCACATCGCACCCTGAATTTCTGAAATCGCTCGCTCTAGCGCCACTTCTGCATCAGGCACACGACTACCGCGAATATCGATCGTGTTTCGAGCCGTTCGGATCGCCGGAGCAGGAGGGGGTGGCGGGGGGGCAGGAGCCATCTTTTTAGCGTCTTGAGGTTTGGGTTCTTTCTTGACGGGCTTCTCACCGTCTAGCGATTCTACATCGTCGATCGGAACGGTCATCTTCATCAAGCCGAAGCGGACGCTCAGTTCTTCATCATCTGAGATGGCGAGAACTTCAGCCGTCTGACCGAGACGAGGAATGCGGACGCGATCGCCCACTTTTGGACGGTATCCGGGCTTCGGCTTCGGCTCCTGCTTCGATGGTAAGCGGTGCGCAGCGATCCGGTTTAGAGCATCTGTTGCCTGTTGCGCGTCTTGAGCGGTGACATTGCCTTGCTGAAGCTTGCGAATGACTTTAGCGATTTCTGACTTGGCTTGCGCGATCGCCTCTTGCACGGCTAATTCTTGCTGCTGTTGAAGTTGTCGTTCACGATCGCGCAAATTCGCCGCTTTTTCAGACACTTCTTGATAGAACCGTTCGGCTTGCTGCACCAGTTGCGCAGCTTCTTGGGCTTTGGTTTCTTGCTGGCGACGTTGAGCTTCGAGTCCAGCAATGACTTGATTAACATCTTCAGTCGCGCCGCCAACGTGAGTTTGCGCCTGCTGAATCACAGCCTCATTTAGTCCTAGACGACGCGCGATCGTGAGGGCGTTGGAGCGTCCAGGAATGCCCCATAACAAACGATAGGTAGGAGAAAGCAATACGTCGTCAAATTCGACAGAGGCATTCTCAAAGCGATCGTCGTCATATTTGAGGGCCTTCAATTCGCCAAAGTGGGTCGTAGCGATCGTTAAGGAGGCATGATCCGCGAGGTACTTGAGCAACGCGATCGCTAGAGCAGACCCTTCAGTTGGATCCGTACCCGCCCCGACTTCATCAAGGAGTACAAGCGAATTGGCGGCTTGATGCGGCGCTTCGGCTGGTGTTTCGCTTGCGGCTGGGGCAGCCGTGTCAGGGACTAGTGCATTGAGAATTCGGCTAATTCGGCGGATATGACCTGAAAAAGTGGATAGACTTTGTTCTAGTGATTGCTCATCCCCAATATCGGCTAAGACCTGATCAAACCAAGGCAACTCAACAGGTTCACGGGCTGGAATGAATAGCCCTACTTTTGCCATCAGAACGGCTAGTCCTAAGGTCTTCAGCGTAACAGTTTTGCCACCTGTGTTTGGACCCGTGATAGCAACCACGCGGGTATGAGGCTGAATTCTTAAGTCAGTCGGAACAACTGAGTTTCCTTGCTCATGCTGTTGCTGCCATATCAACAGCGGATGGCGCAGTTGACGCAATACGATTGGTTCAGACCGCTGACCAGCTTGATGTCCAATGAAGCGCGGCGGATTTGCACCGAGCCAATAGCTGTATCGCGATCGCGCGGTTGCTAAGTCCAGCGTGGTGCAAATTGCTAACAGCCGCTCTAAATCGTCCTTAACGGTCGCCACTTGTTCGCTTAAGACTCGTCGTACCGCTTCTTCTTCAACCTGCTCTTGGCGCTGAAGCTGACGAAGCTGATTATTGAGCTGCACAGTTTGATGCGGCTCAACATACAGCGTTGCTCCGCTCATGGACGTATCGTGGACGATACCAGAAATGACATCTTTATGCGTAGCTTTGACCGGAACGACAAACCGACCTTCCCGCTGCGTGATCAATTGCTCTTGAACAGCGCTGGCATGTCGTCCCATCAGTTTTTGCAGCAGGTCATGGATGCGATCGCGCACCTGACGTTGTTTATCTCGAATTTCAGCTAACTTCGGGCTTGCCCGTTCACTCACCTTACCGTCATCATTGATGCATCGATAAATTTCCTGCTCGATTTCAGGGTAGGTTCGCAATTCTGATACCAAATCGTTCAGAATGACGATATCAGAATGGTTATCGATGGTGCGTCTTAACGTTCTTGCACCCGATAATGTTGTTGCGATCGCAAGTAATTCATATCCAGACAAAATGCCGTGCCGCACAGCCCGCTCTAACGAACCGCCAATATCATCAATTCCATCAAAGCTGAGTGCTGTAGTAAGCTGATTTTCTAGCTGATAAACGTCCTGCGTTTGCGCCAGCAGCACTTCTGTCTCTACCTGAGTAGCTGGAATTTTAAGCTGACGAGCCGCGATCGCGCCCAACTTGGTCGAAGCAAAGGTCGCTAAATGTTGGCATAGTCGCGACCACTCCAGTAATTCTAAAGTTTCGTTTTGAATCAAGGTGCAACTGTTTCAATTAAAGCCACTATCTTAAATTTAGAAGGTTTTAGAGAACTTTGCACTGTCGCAAGGATTATTTCAAATCACCACTGGTTCTCAATGCATTTCTTAACCCACTAAAGGCTAAAAGAACAGAGGATAAATAGACACCCACCCTACTTTTGGTCTGGACGAAATAAATGTAGAACTTCAAGCGCAACCCAAGACTCGCATCAAAGAAAAGCTGCTGCGCGATTGCAATCTGCATACGATCGTCCGGTTGCCCAATGGTGTGTTGCCCCTACACCAGCATTGGGCAACCGGACGTTCTGTTCTTCACCAAAGGGGAGCCAACGAGTGAGGTCTGGTATTATGAGCATCCCTATCCACAGGGAGCGCAGTCTTATAACAAGACGAAGCCAATGCGCATTGAGGAGTTTGAGGTGGAAAAAGCTTGGTGGGAGAACCGCGAGGAGACGGAATATGCTTGGAGAGAGTCGGTTGAAAGCATTATTGCGAATGGCTATAACTTAGATATTAAGAACCCTATGCGATCGCAGACAGCCACGAAGACCCACTGGTGCTGAAGCAATATCAGGAAGCTGCAGCAGCGGCAGACCAGACGCGGTTAGCATTAAAGGCAGCATTGCAATCGTGTTTAGAGGATCGAACGGGAGGCAAACAATGAGTGAAAATCTTTTACAACGTATTACTCTCAACTCAGAGATTTGTCACGGAAAGCCTTGTGTGCGGAATTTAAGGTATCCAGTTGAGTTTTTGCTAGAGTTGCTCAGTTCGGGGATGACGACTGAGGAAATTTTGGCGGACTACGACGATTTAGAAACAGAGGATATTCTGGCTTCGCTGTTGTATGCGGCACGTTTAAGCCAGGTGAAGAGTATTTATAAGTTTGCCTCATGAAGTTTTTGGTGGATGCCCAGTTACCTGTGCGGTTAGCACAATGCTTACGAGATGCAGGTCACGATGTAGTCCATACCCGAGAGTTACCTGACCAAAACGCAACACCTGATTCTGTGATTAATCAACTTTCAGTCGATCAGGAGCGAGTTGTGATTACAAAAGATGCAGATTTTTTGGAGTCGTTTTTGCTTCAACAACGTCCCTACAAACTTCTGCTGGTGACAACAGGGAATATCAGAAACTCTGAATTGGAGACATTATTTGGGAATCATCTGACTCAAGTTATTGAGCTATTTGAGCAGTATAATTACCTCGAACTCAGCCGTGATGCATTGATTGTGCATTGATAAATTTAGAACACTTCTATACGATCGCCCAAGCACCCAACGGCATCGCAAAACTACGATCGCTCATCCTCGATCTAGCAGTACGGGGAAAATTAGTCCCGTAAGATTCAGAGGATGAACCTGTAAAAAAACAAAACGACCCAGTATCGCTACTAGATCGTCTTTTTAGTGGAGCTGACGGGAGTCGAACCCGTGTCCAAACTAGGTATTAGTACGCCACTCATTCACAGGTTTAGCTTTTCTAGTCCTCAAAGCGGGAATCGTTCATTATCCCGAACGATGGGATTCTCTAGTATTGTCTTAACTAGCCGACCGACCAGAGGCGAGCGTCTAGAGCAGCCGTTGGGGTTAACTCACAATCCTTAACGGCGTCGAACTGTGAGTGCTCAAACCTAGAAGAGGTTTTTAATTAGGCAACTGCTGCTGCCTTGCGAGCAAAAGGAACGATGTTGTTTGCATCTATTCTTTTGAGCCTGGATTTACGAGAGTAGACTCCCTCTCGACCTGCATAGCGTATCGTTCGCTAGCCCGTCGAAACCGTTACAGCCCCAAGTGTTCCTCAATTATAGCGCGAAATTTTGGGATTTGAAAAGTTGTCTGGATGCCCAATCATCAGAATGGTGCATGATTTGAGGGCAGCATTAGACGCAGCAGACTCAACAAAAACAGTGAGGATCGGGTGGATGACGGGAAAGAATTAAGGTAGCGATCGCGCACAACAACCAATTAGGCGAGTCCTCCAACTCAACATTGCGTACGTGAGATAACACAGCTACCAAAAACTATGGAATGGTACTGTAAGGTCAGCGGTAGGGTTGCAGGAATCAGAATGACAACGGTAAATTATTAATTAGAAGAATAGAATCGGGTCGCTTTGCCACGCAGAATTAGGCAGCGTTTGCTCTGCCTAAATGCCAGTTCTTTGCATCTGCTCAAATACCTTTCAATACTTTCAAGGCGGAGATTCTTTGATGACTAAACTGTTGTTGAAGTTTGGGATTGGGTTAGTGCTATCCCTCAACGTAACGCCTGCTACCCTTGCTGCTGTCCAATCTGCTCCTGTTCAAGAAGATTCGCCCGTCGCTTGGTCTCAGGTGATTAACGATCCGTTTGATGGTTCTGTTGTTTACGATAAGCACTTCACAAATAGGTTCGCTTTTATCAGTAGTTGGTCAAAGCAAGGAATTCGCGCCACCTATGTTAAAAAAGATTCAATTTTGATCGGCTACGAGACTGTTTGGGAAACTCGATGGGTTCCTGATGCCTACTGCGATCGTCGTAAGAGCAATCGATGCAAGTCTAGAAAAAGACAAGAAAGCTATCCCACTCAACGAGCCGTGTATCGCGAAGTTCGGACTGACTTGACTCCCCGGAGAATCTTACTCGCTGTTCGAGGTCAAGTTTATACCTACGAATCGGGTTCTGTTTCTCCTGATCTGGCGATGGCACTCTCCAATGCTCCAGATGAAAATACACGAATTCGATTAGAGTGGGAGAACGGCGGAACTAGCGATATCGAAATTGGAAAAGGCACTGTAAAAGCTTGGAGAACGATCTTTAAAGTGCAAAAGTAGGGTCAGGGCGTGGTTCTTGCTGGTAGAGAATGTCTGCAAAGGTTGCTCGCTGGCAGCGGACTAGATAGCGAATGTAGCAAATTAGCTTCTAAGATCTGTTACGACTTTTACCATGCTTGCTGCCAACATATTGTGACTACTGATAACCTGCTGCTTGAAGGGCAAATAAGTGTGCATACCGCCCCTTCAAATCTAATAGCTGTTCGTGACTTCCTTGCTCGGTTACTTCTCCAGCAGACATCACCATAATTCGATCTGCCATTCGCACGGTGGAGAATCGATGGGAGATGAGGATTGCCATTTGGTTGGGCGTCATTTCTCGAAACCGCTCGAAGATTTGAACTTCAGACTCAGCATCCATTGCAGAAGTCGGTTCATCTAACACTAAAATGTCGGCGCTGGTTCGCATAAATGCGCGAGATAAAGCGATCTTCTGCCATTGTCCGCCTGAAAGTTCTCGACCTGCTTTGAACCAACGACCGAGTTGCGTGTCGAATCCATCCGATAGTTCATCAATGAATGGTAATGCATTGCCTTTATCTGCGGCAACACCCCAGCGATCGCGATCGTCTAAATTGACGACATCACCAACCCCAACATTTTCACCCACGCTAAATTGATACTTCATGAAGCTCTGAAAAATCACACCGATGCGACGCTGTAGAACAGCCGTGTCCCACTGTTCTAGCTTCAATCCATCTAAGAAAATTTGTCCAGAAGTAGGCTCGTAAAGCCTTGTTAGAAGTTTGATCAGCGTTGTTTTACCTGAGCCGTTTTCACCCACGATCGCAAGCTTCTCTCCCGGTTTGAGATGAAACGACACATCATTGAGCGCAGGCTTTGGGTTTCCAGGGTAGTAGAACGTGACGTGTTCAAATCGTATTCCGTCTTGCGGTGCAATGCCTTGGACTGCCTGCCCCATTGGTTCGGGAACTTCTTCTTCTAGAAACTCGTACAGGTTGGAGAGGTACAGCGAGTCTTCATACATACCTCCAACTGCCGTTAAAATCGAGGCAAACGCTGTTTGTCCTTGCCGAAACACCACGAGATACATCGTTAGTTCGCCAAGCGTTATTTGTCCGGCGATCGTTTCCCAGACAATCCAAACATAGGCCCCATAGAATGCGATCGTACTGACCAAGCTCAGCAGATAGCTCCACACGCCGCGCCGAATCGTCAGGTCACGATCTTCTGCGTATAGACGGTAGAAAATCGCTCGATAGCGATCGAGTAGCATTCGTCCCAACTGATAGAGCTTAATCTCCATCGCAGGAGCTTCATTGGCAATGAGCCATTCTAAATAATTTTGCTGTCTCGATTCGGGTGTGCGCCACTGAAACAGCCGAAAGGCTTGTCCAGCGAATCGCGTCTCAGAAACAAAGGCGGGAACGGCAGCAAGCATCAGCACCACAACGGCCCAAACCGAAAACTGGATCAGCAGTCCCCCATAGGTGATGATGGTGAGCGAGTCTTGCACCAATCCAAACGTGCGCCCGACGAGGCTCAATGGCCGACTGGACGCTTCTCGCCGCGCCCGCGTCATCTTGTCATAGAATTCTGAGTCTTCAAAGTGAGCCAGATCGAGAGTGAGGGCTTTTCCTAAAATCAGTTCATTCACCTTCTGCCCGAGCAACACTCTCAGTAGCGACTGACACAAGGCGATACCTTGGCGGCTGCCCGTTTGCACTGCCACGACAACGGCTTCAAATCCCAAATATCCGATCGCTGCCCAGCGATCGCTAGCAGAGCCAGTGCGAGATGCCAGTACCACAGTATCGACAATCAGCTTTCCGGCGTAGGCAATGATCGCCGGAACCAACCCAGAAATTAGGGTAAACAGGGCAAGTACGATCGTCAATCTGCGATTGGTCGTCCAAACTAATTGAATCGCTCGTCCACAGTAGCGAAATGTAGATAAAAGCTGAGAGACACCGCGAATCATGTTCAACAATTACTAGTCCATTTGTTTCAAAGAGAGCTATCACTCCCTATATTCCAGTATCTCGAATCGCCCACCCTTGTCTCGTTTGCAGGGGGTTTGGGGGAGGCAACCGTCCCCCAATGGGGTTTGGGGGCAAGCCCCAAGGGTCGGACACCGAGATTCAGGAAGAGTCAAATACCTTCTAGCCTACACTCAGCCTCTTGAATCGCAAAATTGTTGCAGAACCCAACGCTATCCGAATCACTACGTCCAGTACAAGATCTTAGCGCGAGGAAACCGCCGCCCAATCTCGCGCTCAAAAAACTGACGCAACTCGCGCATCGTCTTCGCGTCATAGACATACTTCATGCCGCCGAACTTATTGCGCTTCACCACCCGCGACGACTCATCCAAATCTAACTTGGTGTTGGGATACCAACTAAGCAAGACATCCTTCGATCCAGGAGTAAACCGATGGGTGATCAGCTCCACCGTCAGATCGCAATCGAAATCCAACTCCTCAGACATGTTATCGAGCAACTGGGTATATTGCTCTTGCCAATCGGGAATCGGCATAATCGGCGCAATCACTACTCCGATCGGATACCCGCCTTCTAAACCTAAGCGCCGCAATCCGCGAAGTCGAGCCGAAACAGATGCTGTACCGCCTTCTAAGCGATCGCTAATCGATGCCGCATTCACGCTAGAACGGCAACGCGTGTGTCCATGATGAGGCAGGTCTAACAGACCCTCAACATTGTCAAACTTCGACACCCAGCGCAAATAGCCATCCTCACGAGTACCAAAATAGCGAATCGCTTCAGCTAAGCTTCCGGTCAAGTGCTCAATGCCTAGCGGATCGGTATAACAACTCACTTCATAGCTCGTCTCGCTGCCCGATCGTTCATAGGCAGCTAAATTACCCAAAATTTGCGGCAGGTTAGCATACACCCGAATCACAGGCGGCCCTTGCAAGCTGCCTGCTAAATAGCAATATTGGCAGTGGGCAGGGCATCCCTCTGCAATGTGAAACTGCCAATCGGCAGAAGGAGGAATCGGACTCAGCTTAAACTGTCCTTTGGGCGCATTCACAACTGCTAACGTCCGCTTTGCAGTGGCATAGGTCTCTCGCTCAGTGTCGCCACGCAAGCCCGTCAATCGATTCTGCTTCAACTCGTTCATGGGCAAGCCTAACGCCTGCACCCGCTCAAGAATCTGCTGTCCCCACGGCTCCTTCAGAGCGTCAGGGGTAAACATCACCCGCTCTGGCATCCACAAACGCGCCTTGCGAATTCCACTATCAGAAGCATCAGCAATCGGTGAAGCAACCATCGTCACAGAACTAGTCATGCTTTCTCTATATGTCTCAATAGCTCTATTATGACAACGATTCTAATTGCTGTAATCTACACGCTGAGCGGCTTATACGCTACTTGAGATAGAGGTATCTTCCGTTGATCTGCTGGAGCAGTGCAGGGATAGTGAAGAGGTCAGTTGTGAGTATGAACGGTAAATTTGGGTTGAAATGTTAGGCATTCTGTTGAAGAAGTTGCCAAATTTGCTTCAGCGTAGAGTTGACAAGAATTTTTTCTGCGATCGTACCGTCTGCTTTGTCAAACAACGGCACAACACGGGTAGTGTATTCGTTTGTAAATCCAAACGCTATCAATTCTTTGGTGTAAGACTGTTCTCTAACCGGATCGCGTCCTTGGGCTAATAGATCTAAATACTCCCTATCCGACAGTTCTAAATCAACAACCTGTGGTTCTTGAGATAACACCGTTTTAGCCTCTCAATAATTTTATCTAGGTAGCATATCAGATTTGAAGGTAAATGTTACCAAGTTTGTCATCTACCTATAGCAGTAGTAAATATGGTGCTTGATGCGATCGCAGTTGAGCGCCACTGCGCCAAGGCTTATACAGCAATATCCAAGAAGTAGCGCTTGATACCTAATTGTTCCAAGTCGCTCATATCCACTGACTTGCAAAGTCCGTTAGTTCTTCAACATCCAAATAGTCAGCGATAAAGCTTTTGCGTAATAGCTCAGGTGGAATGTATTCATCGTATTTCTGCAATGTTGGAACCTCGTCTGGATCAAGGAATTCCTCTAGATTGAAGCGTCGTTCCGAGAGAGACTGTAGCTCATAGCGCAAGGTGTCAAGCGAACAGTTACCCAAGCGCACGACGAGAAAGTAGGGCGATCGCGCTTTGATACTTTTAATGCCGAGGGATGGTTTGCCGTACGATCGCAAGAACCTTTCCAAAGTACGGAACGCGATCGTACCCATCCACGGAAAAATACAGCAAACCTTTTCGTCTAAAAATTGTATTGGATGATCTAAAATTCCGGCTGACCGAGAAAACGCTCTCGCGTCCTGAAGCCGCTGGCTTGCATTCGGCGTTAAGTAGGAATATAGCGTTGTCTCTTGCAATACTTTTTTTATTCTCTGTAGCACTCTAGTATGAACTTCCCCAGATGTGCCACGCCATGAACTTGATGTGACAGATTTTGTTGACAGTTTAACTTCAATGATTTTCTTTTTGCTATCAACTGCATGAACTTCCCACGTGCGTCCTGCAAGAGAAAAGCGATCGCCTTCCACAGGCGGAATGATAATACTTCCGATTGCTTTTCCGTTATGTTTAACTGAGTATTCCTCTGTGTCAGGAAAGATGGCATAGAACTTAAAATTATTGATGACTTTCTCTCCTGCAAGTCCGACAATTAGCCCCCCTTCTACTGTTCTCTCAATATGATCAATCTCAATTAAATGTCTTAAGAACACTCGAAAATCGTCTTGTGAAATTGAGCGGAACGGTGGCAGGGTTAGAATTTGCTGCGCGATCGCGGCAGGAGACAGTTCTCCTAAAGACGCCAATACGCTCATCGTTTGGTGATACAGCAAACTGAAGGGATACTGCATAGCACGCGGTGGTTCAATCCATTTCTCTTCCAGGTAAAGCTGAACTACAGCAATGCACTGCAACAACTGCCAAGGAATTTGCTCAGGCAACGACTCTTCACCTGTGGGCTTATCTTCCACACAGATAAGCTCCATTTCAGATACGCCGCTCCGTCTGCCAGAGCGTCCCAATCGCTGCAAGAAACTGGCAACAGAGGCAGGCGACTCTAATTGAATCACCCGATCGAGGTGTCCTAAATCAATTCCCATCTCGAAGGTCACGGTTGCGGCTGTAACAGTGGGCATATCAGAATTTCGCATTGCCGCTTCTGCCGCTTCTCTAAGGGGGGCAGAGATACTACCATGATGAACGTGATAGAGATCTGGATGTCCTTTCGCTGTCGCAATCTCTCGCATCACGGCGATCGCGTCTTCTGTTGCCGTTCGTCCATTGGCAAACACTAAACTTTTCTTGCCCTGCGTTTGGTTAAATAGATGCAAATGATAAGGATTAAACGCTTTGTCTCGGGTGTCTCCTTTTGCCCGCACGACTAGTCCCGGATCGTAAAAATGTTCTAGTGAAAGCTGAATCTTTCGCTGAGCAGTTTCTAGCATTGGTGTAGTGACAGATTGAAAAGTGTCACCCTTCAACCACTCTTCAGCTAGAGAATAGTCGCCCAATGTTGCTGACAGTCCAATTCGACGCGGCACGTTTCCGGTTGCCTTAGCAAGACGAGACAGTTGGCATAAAATTTGACAGCCGCGATCGCTGCCAATGAATGCGTGAATTTCATCAATAATTACAAAGCGCAAGTCTCCGAATATACCAGAAAGATGAGCGCTTTTATTGATTAATAAACTCTCCAACGATTCGGGTGTAATTTGCAGAATGCCTTGGGGGTTCTCAAGCAGCTTTTTCTTGCGGCTTTGCGTTACATCTCCATGCCAAGCCCACACAGGAATATCAGCATTTTTCAATAAGTCGGTTAAGCGATCGAACTGGTCATTAATCAGTGCTTTGATAGGACTGATATATAGTGCACCAACCCCGTTAGGAGGCTGCTCATGCAACATAGTCAATACAGGAAGGAATGCTGCTTCAGTTTTTCCAGAGGCCGTTCCTGCTGCAATCAATAGATGATTTGGTGTGTCAAATATAATACGACACGCTTCTGCTTGAATTGGCCTAAGTGAAGACCAACCATTGGTATAAATATATTCTTTAATGAAGGGAGAAAGACGAGAATACGGATACTGCATTATCAGCGTTTTAACTGTAAATGGAAGAAATCACTTAACAGAGGTTGTGATGTCATTGATTACAGGAGAATTGTAAAGAGAGGCGAGATTGAAGACTTCTCTCCTTCAACCTGACAACCATGTGCCGATCGAGAATCTGTCTGGCAGTTGGTTGAGGTAATTAGTGGTAGTTTAGTAGGGTTCACGGTGTTTACACATTTTGAATTTAAAGTTGACGAAACTTTAGAAGTTTGCGGCGTTCGAGTCTTTTAGTTAAGTCACGCCTGTCAGGTTGCTAGAAAGCCTAGATATTGACCTTATATAGTTTGGAGATGAACGTGAGCATGTTGAAGCCTATTGCTGCTGCAAGTGTTGTTGCAATCTTAGCGGGTTCCCTATTCCCTGTTGCTGCGGAAACACTGTCGATCGCGAAAGATACCAAAGGAGCGGTTCAAACAGAGAAGCTCGTCAAGATGACACCTTCTGCGCCAGAAGGATCTACGATCGCGCAGTCTACGCCCGATTCGTCCACGCCTGGATCGCCTGTAAATCCCGGCAGCAGTGGTGGCACAACCTCTTCACCCCTTGACCCAGGTCCGGGCAGCAATGTAGATCAAAGCACTCCTGACACCAACTCGACGCCTTCTACAACTCCGACCTCGCCTTCTACAACTCCGACCTCGCCTTCTCAGCCGGAATCGCCCGCTGATCAAGTGACTCCGAATACGCCTAGCAATGGGACGACACCGACGACGCCGGACTCGACGCCTTCTACAACTCCAACCTCCCCATCTCAAACGGAATCGCCCGCTGATCAGGGAACTCCGAATACGCCTAACAATGGGACGACGCCAACGACGCCAGATTCGACGCCTTCCACGACTCCCACATCACCTCCACCAGCAACACCGGCTCCAGCGCCCTCTGGAGAACAATCCACTACGCCCTCTACTCAGCCCAGTGCAACCACAATGGTGCTAGAGGAGGAAACCATTACCGGCATTAAGCAAGTCACTCTACCAACGCCGCCTGTGACACCTGCTCGATTCACTTTGCCAATGGATATTAAAGTTGTGCAAGAGGCGTCAGTTACTAGCAATACGCCTATTACTGATAAGTTGTCTAAGGACTTGCCAAGCTGGGCATCTGCGGTGCAAGCCTGCTTGCAAGATAGACCTACCTTTGTCCGTGTTGTAGGAGATCAGCAAGTACCCTTTATGGTCAATGGAACTGAAGGGAAGATTAAGTTGAATGCAAACAATCGTCCGGTTTGCACAGCGGGTCTGTAAGAGGACTCACCATGTCGTTTCAAGTCCTTTTGATAGACAGAAGCGATTCTAATTGAATTACAGTCTGTCTTGACTGCTGAGAGGCTTTATCAGCCTCTCAGCAAAAACTGGTTTAGTAGTAAGCCATTGGAAGAATGTGTCTATTGGCAGTAAACCAAGTTTGAGCCAGGTGTATTGATAAAGCCATTGGAAACCCAGCCTGCGATCGGTCGATTGATCTCGATCCAAATCCGACCATCCGCTTCAGTTTTAGAATTGGGAGGATTTCTCGTCACATACACTTTTGAGTTGTACGCTACGCTACCGACATAGGCAGAACTCACGCTAGGCCCACGGCGAGCAATCAGTCCCTGTTGTGCGCGAACGGAGCGACATAAGGCATTAGGAGACGGGGACGGGGACGGAGACGGAGACGGTGATGGAGACGGGGACGGAGACGGTGATGGAGTACCGGGACAGAGCTTCAGATTGACGGTTTGCACAAATCCTGGAGATGGGGCACTGACACCAATAAAGCCAGCTTGAGCCGCATTTTCGGAAAGCGTTACAGATTGATTGGTGGTTAATGCCCTAACCACTGCACTGGTTGCAGTACGATCGCCGAAAATGGCAGTGGGCTGCTTAGCACATCGCCTCTGACCAACCAACGATCCTTGAGCAACTAGAGTATTAGATGTAGTTTGAGTCGTTTGGGAAGATTGGATTTGGGCGAGTGCAGCACCACTAACGGTAGACACTGCCAAAACAACCAAAGCACTGACTGATTGACGCCAAGCCTTCGCTTTCATCATGGTATTAAACTCCTCACGGAATAGAAGGGTAGGATCACGTACCCATGTAAATATCCTGCCTGAGATTATAAGGCAAGTCGATCCGGAATTCGTGATTTGTAAGGGTTCCTACTGCTGATGCTGCGATATAGTTTCAAAAATCCAACGTTCCGCAGAACGACCCATTATTCCAGCCCATGACTTTTGCCGATCACCCAATGTCGTCGAAAGAAACGAGCGAGGGCAGATTCTTCTAAAGCTAGGTAGATAGGACGTCCGTGCGGACAGGTACGAGGATTTCGAGTCTGCTGCCACTGGTTGAGCAGCGTTTGCATGTCTGCGAGGGTCAGAGGAGTACCATTCCGAATCGCACTGCGGCACGCGATCGCAACTTGTGCCGTTTGCAAATCGCCTCCTAAACTGAGTTCTAGTAATGCCTCCGCGCGGTCTTCTCGCTCAGCCAAAAGAGTAGGAATTGAGCGCACTGCCCATAGCTGGTCGCCAAAGCGTTCTACCGTCAGTCCGAGATGCTGTAACTGCTCAACTTGGGCATGAGTGAGTTGATTGAGAACGATCGCAGGTTCGAGAGAAACGACTTGCCAGCGATCGCAGATCTGCTCATACAACACCCGTTCATGGGCAATGTGCTGTTCGACGAGCCACATACCGCTGGCGTGTTCTGCCAAGATATAGCGATTGTGAACTTGCGCGATCGCTCGCAGCGGGGATAGCGTCGGCGCAGCAGGGGCAATCTCTCGATGAACAGTATAGCCTCCTTCAGATTCTGCGGCTTTTAGCAAAGTCCCGACTCGACTGGAGTATAGATCGTCAGGCAATGATTTTGGGTTGAGCCGAAAGGCTTGCTCGATCGCGCTCGTCACTTGTTCTTGCCAATAGTCGAGGTTGTGCAAATAGATTTCCGCCTTGGCAGGATGGCGATTCCAGTCGATATGGGCGGGCGGGAGATGCAGATGCAGAAAGCAAACCGGATAGCGATCGCGCGGTAGAGTGCGGCGAAACCCCGCCAGTAGCGTCTGCTCTAATTCGGGCATGTGTATGAGCCGTCCATTAACCGCCACTTTTACCCAGTCAGGGCGACGACGATGACAGCGATCGGGCAATCCCAATAGTAGATAAAGCGATGCCTCAGATGTTGATGCCTCAGATGTTGATGACTTACTCAACGTCAACTGAACTTCTTGTAATTCCTCTCCGCGCACGCCGCGCACCATTTGTGGCAGGCTTTGTTTGGGCGTGCGGCTTGCCCATAGACTGATCCACTCGCGCTCCCCCTGCTGAACCTGCCAAGTGACGTGAGGATGGCAGAGCGCTAAATGGTAAATCATCGTCTGAACCGCTTTTAGCTGTTGCGCGGCAGACGGCAACCCATCCCGGCGAGCCGCCCAAGTTTCAAACAAGCGATCTACAGTGATAATCGTGCCGGGCGCGATCGCAACGGTTTCGGTTGTGATCGGATTGCCCCCCGCGTCGTAAACCACTCGCCAGCCTTGCTCAGCCCCAGCACGGCTGAGAATTTCCAGGTTAGAAAGCTGAGCTAAGCTATATAGCGCTTCTCCGCGAAAACCGAGACTTTGAATGGTTTGCAAATCAGCGCGATCGCGAATTTTACTTGTCGTGTGAGGCAGTGCCGCTTGCTGCAAATTCTCTAGCGTCATGCCTGTACCATTATCAGAGACGCGCACTCGCCATTGGTCTGCCCAGATCGAAACCGAAATTCGAGTTGCGCCTGCATCCAACGCGTTTTCCACCAATTCGCGTACCACTGCTGAGAGCGAATCGATCACTTCTCCAGCAGCCATCAGATGCACAACGTCGATTGGAAGTGGCTGAATCGTAAACCCCATTCTTTTAGTTTAGAAGATAGGGAGGAATACCTGCGCCACTGCTTCAGAAGCTTCAGTCTCAACATCAGGGGTTAGTGCTCGTCCACCCAAGAATGAGAGATGAAGTAAGCATCGTCATTCTTTCATTTCTCTCTAAACTCATCAATCTAAAGTTGACAGCTCACTACCACTCTAGAGAACTAAATAGCGTGATAAAAGCTGCTAGACCAAATATCACATTAGCCACAATTCTAGGATTAGGGATGGAGGAGTATAGCGTCAATCCCAGTGCAATTCCGATGCAAAGAACCGATATCATCAGTCCTAAAATACGCTTGTACTGAGTCATAGCCATTCTCCTTGCTCGAGCTAAGGAATCTTCAAATTGTTAAATTTAATACCCCTTCTTAAAAGGGGATCGCTATTAATAAATTGAAAGCTCGAAGTACTCTTCCTGCAAGGATTACGCTTGGGATGACAACTTAATTTCCTGTGATAACAACTTAATTTGGAGTGTAGTTAATATTTCAGGAAGCTGGAACTCTAGCTAAAAATTGCCGTTCTTAACCTACTGGTATTAAATTTCAACCATGTTTCTATTACAGGCAATTCAAGAATTTGCGATCGGGTTTCTTCAAGCAGCAAAACAAGCTTGGTGGGTCGAGGTTTCTACCCATGAGCCGTCTTGCGTTTACTATTTTGGTCCATTTGATCATCCAACAGAGGCGGAAGCCGCTTGTCCTGGTTATCTGGAAGATCTTAACGGCGAAGGCGCGATCGGCATTCATTCCATCATCAAACGCTGCCATCCGACAGCGCTCACCCTTGTCGACGGACAGCCCTATTAATTTCCGATCAATTACAGACTAGGAAAAAGAAACGATTACGATCGAGTCCATTCTTTTAGTGCTGTTTCAACTCGCTTAGCATCATCAGATTGACCTTGCTGCTGGTAGAGAGTTTGAGCTTTTTGCAACGCCTCGATTGCTTCCTGAGTGCGATCGCGCATTTTCAAAACCATGCCCAACTGATAGTAGGCTCGTGCACTATTGGGGGATAGACGAATCACTTCGCGGTAGGCAAGCAGCGATCGCATCGTTTCCTTTTGTTCAAAGGCCAAATCTGCTAAAGCAAGTTGAGCCTCTGCTAAATCAGGGCTGGTATTTACCGCTTTCTGGTAAGCTGCCAGCGCTCCCTGCCCATCTCCTGTTGCTTCTAAAGCATTGCCAATTTGCAAATGGAGCTTTCCATTATCGGGAGCGAGCCGTGCCGCACGATTGAATGCGGCGAGTGCCGATTCCCGATTGCCTTGGCTCAACCACGCTAGTCCTAAGCCCATTTGAACACTGCTGCGGCGAGACTCTAAAGTTGCAGCAGCTTGCAGAGCCAGAATTGCCGCTTCGGTATTGCCCTGCTGAAGGTAGAGTAGCCCGATCGCTTCTTGGGCTTCTGCATTTTTAGGCTCGACCTTGATGAGTTGCTTATAAGTCCTGATTGCCTCATCATATTGTTCTTGACGCGCCAGAACAGTGCCCAATCCTAGATAGGCATTGGCATTTTTCGCATCTAGCTTGATGGCTCGACGATAAGAAGTGGCTGCCGCCGAATCATCTCCTGCACTAGCCAAACTGAAGCCTAAAGCGTACTCAAAATCGGCATTATCTGGATCAAGCGCGATCGCTTGACGGTAGGCAGCGGCTGCTTCCTCAAAGTTACCTGTTTGAGCTTGGATATAGCCAATTCCCGAAAAAATTCGAGCATTTTTACCATCCAAAACCGCCGCCTTTTGAAACGCATCAAGCGCTCCTGCCCAGTTCTTTGTGTCAGCTAGCTTTCGACCTTGCTCAACGAGTGCATTGAGTTCTTGATCTGCATCCAACCGCGAAGATGGATCACGCTCTGGAGATTGAGCCTGTCCAATTTGAGATGAGAAAACAATAAAGCCAGCAAAGAGAACATTGACAGTGACTCGAATCGGTTTTTTTAGAATGGCGCTCTGTGCTAATCGCTCTATCATGCAAACTGCCCAAGACAAGGTTTTATTACGATTCATTAATTACCGATTACCATACCTTTGCTACAAACTTCAAGCTGTTCGCTATTTTTATTAGTCATAGTTTAATAAACAAGAAGAAATGTTAGTATCCTTTAACCTTATTGCAAGGAGAAGAGCATGATTTTAACGACAACTGATGTAGTTCAAAACGCAGATATTGAAGCGTATCTAGGCATTGTCACGGCTGAAGTTGTGTACGGTAGCAATGCTCTAAGAGATTTTTTTGCGGGCATTCGAGACATTATTGGTGGGCGGACTGCTGCCTATGAGCGTGTGTTTGAGCGTGGACAGCGTGATGCCATGGCGGAGTTAGAAAAGCGCGCTCAACAGTTGGGAGCACATGCAGTAATTGGCATTGAAATCGATACTGGCACAATCAATATGGATCAATCAGGAGTGTTGTTATTGATTACAGCAGTCGGAACAGCAGTTAGACTTCGCTAAACACCAATGCACGCTTCTGTACTGAATATCAATTTGACAAAACCTCTTGCTGCATTTCTGACCTCAAGCGCTCCTAAACGGCATCGGCAATAGGCAAGGATTGTCATTTAATTCGCACCTTTTCAGCAAAACTAGAAACTTTTGTCCTAGTTCAGAGATTTACGTGTCATTCATAC
Organism: Myxacorys chilensis; assembly: GCF_059505265.1. Taxonomy (NCBI): domain Bacteria; kingdom Bacillati; phylum Cyanobacteriota; class Cyanophyceae; order Leptolyngbyales; family Leptolyngbyaceae; genus Myxacorys; species Myxacorys chilensis. The sequence goes on from NZ_JCACKG010000186.1 coordinate 68,024, forward strand.
ACACAGGTTCTACAAATCATATCTAACCAATGGTAGACCAGGTATTTCACTAAGATTCTCACTACTGATAGAGATATGTGATTAAAACAAAGCCTAAAGTGATGCTCAAGTCTAAATTTTCTGTAAAAGACTATCACTTTTGGGAGCTAATTTACATGGCTTATACTAACCGACCAATTACCGAAACGGCAGCAATGATCCAACCGGTGGCAGACTATCACGATCGCGTTCGTTGGGGTCCGATTATCGCAGGACTTTTCGTTGCCCTAGTTTCTCAGTTAATTCTTAGTGCATTAGGTGCTGCGATCGGGGCAACGTCGATCGCTAACTCTGGCGCACCCAGAACTGATGCTCCTGATGTGGCGAGTGCTGTTGGCTGGTGGTCAATCCTCAGCTTACTGATTTCACTATTTATCGGCAACTGGGTAATGGCTCGCGCCTGCGGCCCAATGAACCGTAGTACAGCTCTCTTAAATGCTGCAATTTTGTGGGCAACCACCTTAGCTCTCAGTGCTTACTTGTTGGCAAGTGGTGTTTCTGGCGCGTTTGGCGTTCTAGCATCTAATGCTGGCGAAGTGGCAAATCAGGTAGTTCCTCCAGGTGGTGTTAATCCTAACGCAATTCCAACCACTCCTCCTAATGTGACGGCAAACCAAGCTCGCGACATTGCAGGCAATACTTCTAAAGCAGCTTGGTCTTTTGTATTGGGTTCATTGCTAGGATTACTTTCTTCCTTGATCGGTGCAGTTGTGGGCGCTCGTAGCCCTCGTGCCGCTCACAACAATGATCGCCCTGTTTACACTGAACCGAACCGTTAGTTTCTAGCTAGAAATCAATAAGTTGCTGAAATCCCCTTGCTAGGTCTAGCAAGGGGATTTTTAATAGAGAAGGAATTGACACAAAAAACAGAAAAGGGATGTACCTCTTCTTGGTACATCCCTTTTCTGTTGTAACGGGCTAGGAGGGATTCGAACCCCCGACACCGTGGTCCGTAGCCACGTGCTCTAGTCCACTGAGCTACAAGCCCTTGCGCTTCACTAGAAATCTATACTATCACATCAAGTGTGGTGACACAAATGTTTGAACCTTCATTTTTTTGAGACCTCATTCTTATGGAAAATCATCAATCTCTGTCTCATCTCGATCCTCAAGGACAAGCGCAAATGGTGGACGTTTCGACAAAGGAGCTAACGGTTAGAGCTGCGATCGCTCAAGGGCGAGTCAGAATGTTGCCCCAGACGATAGCCGCGATCGCAGCAGGCGATGCGCCAAAAGGGGATGTTTTGGGAACGGCAAGACTTGCAGGCATTATGGCAGCCAAACAAACAGCAACTCTGATTCCGCTGTGTCATCCGTTGCCGATTCAAAAAGTCGAGGTTCTCATTACGCCTGATTCAGAGTTACCAGGTTACACGATTCGGGCTGAGGTAAGAACGAGAGCAGAAACGGGAGTTGAAATGGAAGCACTAACAGCAGTATCGGTGGCCGCACTGACGCTATACGATATGGCAAAGGCGCTAGAGAAATCAATTCAGATCGAGCAAATTTGCTTGATTAGTAAAACAGGCGGCAAATCTGGCGATTACAGAGCACCAGATTTGCCGCCATTAGAAGAGGCTAAACCGCTCTAAATCACGCCGCTTGTTGAATCCTCATGACTTGCTCGGGAACGCCCGAACGTCTGGCGGATTGGTAGCTCTTGAGATTAAGACCGACCAAAGTAACAGATTTGCCTAAGCGATCGTACTTGGCCACAACTTTCGCGATCGCGTCGGCAGCGGACTGATCCCAAATATGCGAGCGCGCAAAGTCGATCACGATCTGCTCAGGATCGCTACTAACCCGAAACAGGTCTACAAAATTAGCCGCCGATCCAAAAAATAGCTGTCCTGACACTTCGTAGAGCTTGACGCCATCTGGATCAATCGCGCTTGTAGCGTTGATTTGAGCGAGTTGCCAACCAAACAGCAACAGACTGAAGAGCATCCCCGCTAACACGCCTTGGGCTAGGTCATGCGTACAGAGAGCAACTGAAACTGTAACTGGCATGACTAGAATTTCAGGAAACGGCGACGTTTTCAGGGTCTTGAGCGATTTCCAACTAAAGGTTTCGCCCGCTACCATGATCATGACACCGATTAGGGTTGCCATCGGAATTTGTTGCACAACATCTTGCAGCACAAAGATGGAAAACAATAGAAAGACTCCAGAAACGGCAGTTGAAAGCCGTTTTCTACCCCCCGAGCGCACATTGATCAAGGTCTGTCCGACCATGCCGCATCCTGCCATGCCGCCAATGCAGCCCGTGACGAAATTCGCAATGCCTTGACCTCGCGCTTCTTTGTTTTTAGAGCTTTGGGTATCGGTGAAGTCATCCACCAGAGCCGCTGTCAGTAGAGATTCGAGCAAGCCAACGATCGCTAGGGTAATTGCGTAAGGCAGAATGATGCTCAGCGTTTCTAGAGAGACACTGACTTGAGGAAGATGAAACATCGGCAAATTGCGCGTGATCTCTCCGATATCTCCCACCCGGCGAATGGGTAACTGGAGAGACATTGCCGCGATCGTCATCACCACAATAGCCACTAACGGTGACGGAATGGCTGTTGTAATCCGAGGAAACAGATAAACGATGGCGAGCGTAACCGCGACCATAGCATAAGCCTGCCAAGGCTCTCCAGGAAGCTGTTGAATTTGAGCTAGAAAAATCAGAATTCCGAGGGCATTGACAAAGCCTGCGATCGCAGCTTGAGGAATAAAATTGAACAGCTTACCGAGCTTAAACGCTCCAATTAGAAACTGAAGCATTCCCGTTAACATTGTGGCGGCGAACAGGTACTCAACGCCATGCTTCTCAACGAGGCTAACCATTAAGAGCGCCATCGATCCGGTTGCGGCAGAAATCATGGCAGGACGCCCCCCTGCGATCGCACTCACGATCGCCATACAGAAAGAGGTATAGAGCGCCACCATCGGAGGAACCTTGGCGATCGCGGCAAATGCCAACGATTCGGGAATCAGTGCCAATGCAACCGTGATTCCTGAAAGCACTTCTGTTCTGATTGTAAGCAGATGGCGATGGTGCAGACTCCAACCGAACGCTGAAGAAGTGTGCCCTTTGTTTAGCAGCATGAGCAATGTTTTGTAGAAGACGTTGATTAACCGTGCCTGGACAGGTTTGGTCATGTAATCGTAGCTGATTTTGGTTAAGCAGCAGACAATGACCCAAAGCCAGTCATACCTTAAACTTGCCCTATTAAAGCTGAAGAATTTTACCGAGGTAGTGACGTCATCTAAGGCTTAACGGTCTCTTCACCCAATTTTCTACAGAACGAAGTTTTAGTAAATTTACGGAGTGCTGTGTAATTCCCTTATCCTTCTACCCATGCCACAACTGCGAACACCAAAAACAGAATTCCTCCTAAAAGCGTGACCGTCCGTTCAGAAATATGTTTTGCAATTAAACGCCCTCCCATAACGGCAATCAGGGCGCAGATCGTGTGACCTGCGATCGCGCCAAGCGTTACCCCCATCGGATCGTTGGATGTGGCTAGTGTAATGGTGGCAAACTGAGTGCGATCGCCCCATTCTCCTGCAAAGATCAAAACAAACGCTTCTAAACAAATGGCAAACGGTGTTTTCTGAGTCAGTTTCGCCTCCGCTTCGGCGACGGCTTCTAGAGCTTCGCGTTCTGCATCAGAGGCGCAGTTTGCTAATGTCTCATCGGAAGCCAAGGATTTGCTATGGCACTCGGCGCGCATTTTACTAGCATCGTAGAGTAGTTTGAAGCCAAAGAACAGAAACAGCCCAACTTCGGCATAGTGCAACCACTGTTGAGGCAAAAGTGCAGCCGTTTTGCCAAGCAGAACCGAAAGGATGGTCATTGCAGCTAAAGCTGCGATTGTGCCGATTAAAACGTACCGCCGTGAATGATACATGGCTAGGCACATTGCAATAAAAAAGGTTTTATCGCCTAATTCACTGACGGTAATGAGTAATAATCCGGCTGTAAAGGCTGTTAACACGCGCTCAGGCTCCTCAAGATCAGGGTATCGTACCTGAGTGAGCTTGAGGAGAACAAAACACTCCACCAAGCTCACATCAGAAGTGAACTCAGTGAAGGTCTCGCTTACAAATTAGAAGTGCTTTAATCTGTCACCTAAACCAGGCTCATCGCCAGTATGTTGATTTAGGTGGGCTGGGTGATCCAGCAGCTACTCCCCTTCAAATATTCCAAAATTATACACAGACAAACCGCGATTTGGATAGAGTTGTGTGACACGAGCATTGCGCTGCTTTGCTCAAAATCATTGTTTACCTAGTCAGATTCACGTCTCAACGGCTCAGCTTTGCTTAAATGGCAGCGATATTTATAGAGAAGGTCGCGACTTTTTGGTTAAACCTCTGGAGCGAATCGATCAACGGAACGAGGTTGATAACGACGGTCACGACTTTTTTCTCAAACTTCTGGAGGTTCTCTATCAATGGAATTAGGTTGATAGATAAGGTTGCGACCTTTCGATCAAACCTTTGGAGGTCTTCTATAAATGGAGGCCGTTCTGCCCGAACCTTGCGGCCTTCGCTCTAATTCTCCCTAAAGTGTGTGATGCGCATGAAGCAATCTTGATTAATTCTTCGTCCTACTTCTCGTACTGTTCGTATGCTTCTACAATGCGTTGCACAAGTGGATGACGCACAACATCAGACTTGTTGAAATTGCAGAACGCAATTCCTTCTGTCGATCGCAGAATTCGTTCTGCCACCGCTAACCCGGAATTTTGGTGCGAGGGTAGATCGGTTTGGGTTAGGTCGCCCGTCACCACCATTTTGGATTTAGCCCCAATGCGCGTGAGCAGCATTTTCATTTGCGCAGGCGTTGTATTTTGTGCTTCATCTACAATCACAAAGGCATTATTTAAGGTGCGCCCTCTCATATAGGCGATCGGAGCCACTTCAATCACTCCCCGCTCCATCAATCCAGCAATCTTTTCTGGATCAACAAACTCATACAACGCATCATAGAGCGGACGCAGATAAGGATTGACTTTCTGCTGCAAGTCTCCAGGCAAAAACCCAAGCTTCTCACCCGCTTCGACTGCCGGACGAGTCAGAATCAATCGCTCATACTGATTATCTAGCAGGGCTTGCACTGCCATCACAGCGGCAAGATACGTTTTTCCGGTTCCAGCAGGGCCAATGCAGAACGTCAAATCGTGTTTGCGAATGGACTGAATATAGTTTTTTTGACGAAAAGTTTTTGCCCGAATGACTTCACCACGCCGAGTCCGTGCCAGCACATCGCTTTGCAGATCATGGAGTGCTTCTTCCTGATGCGTATCTAACGCATGACGCGCGGTTAGAATATCAGCGCTGTCGATCGCTTTGCCCTGAGTCCAATACTGCTGAAGCGAATAGACTAACTGCTGCGATCGCTCCACCTGATTTGCCGTTCCTGAAATCATCAGTTCGCGTCCACGCAGCACTAGCTTCGCGCCCGTTTGCTGTCCGATCGATTTGAGGTTTGATTCTTGAACTCCGGCAAGCGCGATCGCGCTCTCATCACTAGGCAATTGAAGAGTAACCGTTTCGCTCATGAAGAGAAGGTAAGAGGGTGAATTCTAATAACCAGTTGTTGATAGTGTTGCACTTAGTAAGTGAAATTTTAACGAATAAAGGCATCTGAATAGGATGTTTCAGATGCCTCCAGAAGCTCAGTTGTGCAAGATCTTGCGTATCATCACGATTCACGACGCGGGCCCGATCGCGGCTTGGGTAAGCTTTTAGAAGGACGGGGACGCGGCTCTCGCTCTGAGCTTTCTTCGGCTTGATGCCCTCCGTAGATTTCAAGGGTTGCCGACTGCCCAGCCGCCTTCGCCACGCTAGTCAATACATCTCGAACTGCCTGTACGTTCCGCCCGCCTCGACCAAACATCCGCCCTTTATCCGCCCCTTCAAATGCCATCCGCACCCAGATGCGGGAGCCATCAGCACAGTTTTCACAGTCCACCCGCAAGGCTTCAGGCGTATCGAGAAAAGGCTGCATCAAAAAACGCAGTAATCCTGCGTAGTCGGGCTGCGGTTGCAGAGAGTGAGTCATAGGTCGGCTTCAAGATCTAAGCGTTTACTGGCTCGGCCTTTACTGGCTCAAGCACGTTGGCTTTTCTAAGGATGCTCCGGACTGTTTCTGTGGGCTGTGCGCCTTTCTTGAGCCAATCCTCGATCGCGGGCACATCAAGCCGCACTTCATCACTTCTAGGATTGTAGAATCCCACTTCGGCTAGGGGACGACCATCGCGGCGAGTTGTGCTTTGCATCGCGACGATGCGGTAGCTGACTTCGCGTTTTTTGCCGAATCGCTTTAATCGCAGTTTGACCATGCTGGGGAAGTGAACTCCTTACGGGTTACAAGGGTTTGACAAAAGATTCCAAGTTAATCATCATATCACAGCCCAAATTCTCTGAAGCTTTGATACAGAATTTGACTCGATGAAAGAGGGCAAACCAAAGCTAAACGTCTCGGTTTACCCTCAATCACAGGCTAAATGTGCCTATGCAACCAAAGCAGGTCTCATCGCTGAAGGACGCCGATCGATCACCTGATCAATCAGGCCATACTCTTTGGCTTCCTCAGCAGACATGAAGAAGTCCCGCTCTGTATCTTCTTGGATGCGCTCTAACGGTTGACCCGTGTGATCGGCAAGCAAGGAATTCAGATACTGCTTGTGATAGAGAATTTCTTTTGCCTGAATTTCGATGTCTGTAGCTTGACCTTGTGCGCCGCCAAGCGGTTGGTGAATCATGATGCGGGAGTGAGGCAGGCTCATGCGCTTGCCCTTAGTTCCAGCACTTAGAAGGAACGCGCCCATGCTGGCAGCAAAACCGACACAGATCGTCGAGACCGCTGGACGAATCTGCTTGATGGTGTCGTAGATGCCCATGCCTGCCGTGACCGAACCGCCCGGAGAGTTGACATAGAGATAAATGTCTTTGTCAGAATCTTCTGACTCAAGAAACAGCAGTTGCGCGACAATCAGATTTGCAACATCTGAATCGATCGCTTGTCCCAAAAAGATGATTCGCTCTCTCAGAAGCCGAGAAAAGATGTCAAAGGCGCGATCGCCGCGACCTGAACTTTCAATAACGGTAGGAATCATGAAGCCACGCCAGTAGTTTTTTCTATTTTAGCGAGTTGTGAGAGATGCAGGGGTGGAGGAATACCAAGATGAGAGGTTTGGGAATCAGGGGAAGACAGGCTATCTTGAGAGGAAATTGACTTGTTGAGAGTATTTGAGGTAGCTGTGAAAAAGATTGGATTTGTCTTATTGGTGCTGCTAGGTGGCACACTGTCAAGTTTGTATTATGTCTGGCATCAAGCAACGAAGCTTCCAGACTGGTATCAGGGGAATGCCGAGCCATCACCGAATGATGTTCAACAACGTACAGCGCAGGTTGAGCAAAAGATCCAAGCGCAAATTCAGCAGAATCCTAGAGCAAATGGTTTGAGTTCAAATAATGTGAACGGCAGTAATCTTAGAGCATCTAATAATGCCGTCAATAACACGCCTGATAGCTCATCGAACGCCGTGTCTAAAGCATCCAACCAAGCGGTTGATAAGCGCTCTAGCAAGGATGTAGAAGTGCAGCTTGATCAGCAAGAACTGAATGATGTACTCGTTGCAAAAATTGCTGAGAAGAGCCAAACGAAAGCGCTGCCAAAATCGGTTAAAAGCATTCACACTACAGTTGAACAGGACACTTTAAAGACAGGTGCAGTAGTGGATATCAAGGCCCTAAAAGACAGCAATTTGGGCGCTCAGGAGAAGACATTTTTGAACGAAGCGGCTCAGAAATTTCCGGGCTTGAACGATCGCAAAGTCTACATTGGCATCGAGGGCAAACCCTACGTTCAAGACGGGAGAATGCAGTTTGACGATCAGACGAGAGTTCGAGTTGGAAACTTGAGCCTCTCCGTTGCAGAGCTTGCTCAGCGGTTGGGCGTGTCTCCTGAGCAGGTAAAAGAACGGCTCAAACTAGAACTGCAATTGAATCAACTTAACGTCGAAGGCATCGAGTTGCAGAATGGTTCTGCCATTCTTCGCGGTTCGCCGACGTCTCCTTAATCAGGAGCTTTTACGGTCAGGATAAGACCATAGCCATAGAAGGATGAGAAAAGAGGGACAAACGCGAAAAATTGTGGTGTGTCCCTCTTCCCAGTGATCCCATGCCGAATCGTCTTGCCCAAGCTCAAAGCCTTTACTTACGAAAGCATGCCAACAATCCGATCGACTGGTGGACGTGGTGCGATGAAGCACTAGAAACCGCTCGGCGAGAGGACAAAATTATTTTTCTGTCGGTCGGGTATTCAAGCTGTCACTGGTGCACGGTGATGGAAGGCGAAGCGTTTTCGGATCGCGCGATCGCAGATTATCTCAACGCTAACTTTCTACCAATCAAGGTCGATCGCGAAGAACGCCCGGATCTCGATAGCATTTACATGCAGGCTCTGCAAATGATCACAGAGCAGGGCGGCTGGCCGCTTAACATCTTTCTTTCACCCGACGACTTGGTGCCGTTCTATGGAGGAACCTATTTTCCGATTAATCCCAAATACGGACACCCCGGATTTTTGCAAGTGCTTGAGGCGATTCGTCGCTATTACGATCAAGACAAAGGAAAGTTAGACGGCATCAAAGCCGAAATTTTGACCAATTTGCAAAATTCTGCCCTGCTTTCCGCCTCTAAGCTCAGTGAGAATTTACTAAGACACGGATTGGAGTACAGTGCTGGAATTCTTTCATCCAAATCGCCGGGTCCTAGGTTTCCCATGATCCCTTATGCAGAAGCCGCCCTGCGAGCGACGCGCTTCAACTGGGATACTCAATACAACCCGCACGACGTGAGTATTGAACGCGGTATGAATTTGGCGCTTGGCGGCATTTTTGACCATGTGGCTGGTGGGTTTCATCGCTACACCGTTGATCCCACTTGGACAGTGCCGCATTTTGAGAAGATGCTTTACGACAATGGACAGGTTGTGGAGTATCTCGCGAATCTGTGGGCGATGGGTGTTCAGGAACCTGGATTTGAACGAGCGATCGCGCTTACTGTAGACTGGCTGAAACGAGAAATGACTTCACCGGAAGGCTATTTCTATGCGGCTCAAGACGCGGATAATTTCGCTACAAGCGATGCCGCAGAACCTGAAGAAGGAGACTTCTACGTTTGGAGCTTTACAGAATTACAGCACCTGCTCACCTCCGAAGAACTGGTTGAACTTCAAGCCCAATTCACCATTACTCAACCAGGTAACTTTGAGGGCAAAACCGTTCTACAGCGACAGCATCCCGGAAGACTATCCGACGCGGTAGAAACAGCGCTCGGTAAGTTATTTGCAGCAAGATACGGAACCTGCGTCACAGAAGCGTTTCCGCCTGCTCGCAATGCCGATGAAGCACGATCGATTGCTTGGTCTGGTCGAATTCCGCCAGTGACGGACACTAAAATGATCGTCGCTTGGAATAGTCTGATGATTTCAGGACTGGCGCGATCGTATGCGGTCTTTCGAGAAATAGAGTATCTAGAACTTGCCGCCCAAGCTGCTGAGTTTATTTTGCAAAATCAGTGGATTAACAACCGATTTCATCGCGTTAACTATGACGGCACTGTAGAAGTTCTCGCCCAATCTGAAGATTACGCCCTATTTATCAAAGCCTTACTCGATTTGCATCAAGTCTCGCGCAGCATTCGAGCGCAAGCTCCTGAAAATGAGACCGATTGGTTGGCGGCCGCCCTGCGCGTGCAAGACGAATTCGACGAATATTTGTGGAGTGTTGAAATGGGAGGCTATTACAACACGGCGAAGGATGCGAGTCAGGATCTGTTGATTCGAGAACGAAGTTATGTGGACAACGCCACTCCGTCTGCCAATGGCATTGCGATCGCGAATCTTGTCCGGCTCTCTCTTCTCACCGAAAACTTAGATTACTTCGACAAAGCCGAACAGACCTTGCAAGCGTTCGCCAGTGTAATGGAACAGGCTCCATCTGCTTGTCCCAGTTTGTTTACCGCATTGGATTGGTTTCAGAATCAAACGCTGATTCGGACAACCCGGGATCAAATCGCGATTCTTGAAACGCAGTATCTTCCGACAGCAGCATTTGCGGTGATGGATGAAATGCCGGACGGCGTAGTTGCGTTAGTCTGCCAAGGACTTAGCTGCAAGGAACCCGCTCGAACTCAAGAACAGTTGCAAAGACAACTCCAGCAAAGTTTAGTTAGAAGCTCTTAAGGAAAAGAATCGACAGTTGTGAGTACCATCGTCTGAATTCAGGCGGTGATATTCCTCAACCGTCCATCACTTCAGCGAAAGCTGCGTTATTACCTCAACTTTAGATTGAGCTTGCAGCACGATCGCACTTTACTCAGAAAGCTTCTGATTTTTCCAGAGCACAAACAAAATAGAAGCTCAACACCTTAAATCGGCTGTATTCTCCTTTGCTCTAAACGCCGCAATCACAAATGCCGTTCCGATAATATTGCCACACGTAAGTGCTTCATTGGGTTGGAGACGGGCTTACCTCAGCGCTTGGACTTGCTGCTGGAGCAAGGCTTTCCGTCGGGCTGGCTCCAGGAGTTGGAGTAACACCCGGAATTGGCTGACCTGTGGGTTGACCTGTAGGTTGACTGGGCGGAATCTTATCCAAAGTAATCAGCGCATCGATTACCGATTTGACGATCGGAGCCGCTACTGTTGAGCCAAAGGCATCTTCACCTTTCGGCTCATCAATCACGGCTGCCACCACGTAACGCGGATTCTCCACCGGGAAGATAGATACAAAGCTCGTGATTTTAGCGTTTTCCTGATAGCCACCGCCAGCACTCGCCTTTTGTGCCGTTCCCGTCTTTCCAGCGACGCGATAGCCCGGAACGCGAGCCGCTTTGCCGCTGCCATTTTGCACCACCGATTCCATCATCTGAAGCACAGTTTGCGCTGTTTGCGGCGAGAAAATTTGCTTCGGTGGATTTTGATTTTGGATTGGTTGCCAATAGGGTTGTCCGGCATCGTCATACAAGCCTTGCACCACATGCGGGGTGATCAGTTTACCGCCGCTTGCCAAGATGCCATGCAGTTGTACAAGCTGAATCGGCGTCAGCGAAAAGCCTTGTCCGAAGGCACTCGTTGCCGGATCGATAGACGATTCGGTAAAGGTTTTGCGATCTTTAAGCTGTCCGGCAATTTCAAAGGGAAGATCGGTTCCCGTGGTTTGTCCAAGTCCAATTTTTTGCAGCCAGTTGTAATATTCGTTGGGCTGCATCTGTTGAATGATGTGTACCATACCCACGTTGCTAGAGCGCTCTAGAATTTGGGTTACGGTCGTCATTCCACGTGCTCCTGCTGTGGAATAGTCAAAATTTTGGATGGGCCACTGGTCCACGTAGATCGAGCCTTCATCGTTGAACACCTGATCCGGCTTAATCGATTTGGTTTCGAGCGCGATCGCAACATTAAGCGGCTTAAAGGTCGAACCCGGCTCATACAGGTCAGTCATCGCCCAGTTCTTAAATCGCTCGACGTTCGCTTTGTAATACTCGTTCGGGTCGTAGGACGGCTCAGAGACCAGGGTTCGCAGCGATCCATCCGTAGCATCCATCACCAAAACGACGCCGCGTTTTGCCCCATATTTCTTTACCTGCTGCTGCAGCACGGTTTGCGCCGTCCGTTGCACCCGACTGTCGATCGTCAACTGCAAATGCAGGTTATCAATGTGCAAGAAGCCGCCCGGAATTCGATCGGGCATCATCGAACCGAGTCCTGTCCGGCTTAACCGCACGGATTTAATCGATCGCTCTAATAAATTCTTGTGGCTATATTCAACACCTGCCTGACCTTGCTGATCGACATCGACGTAGCCAACTACATCAGCCGTGAGATTTTGCTGAGGATACAAGCGCTGCTGCTGTTGCGGCAGATCGATCCCGTCAATCTGTAAATCTTGCAGCCGATCCGCCGCATTCTCAGACAGCGCCACTTCTAACCGAATGCCGCTATCTGCGGTATCTAGCTTGCGTAAAATTTCTCCGGGAGACTTACCCAAAATCGGAGCCAACTTCTCCGCCACAACGGTTTTAGGCTCTTTGAAGGCAATGGGATGGGCGTAGAGTGTATAGACCGGATGATTGATCGCCAGCACATTGCCCACGCGATCAAGAATGGGACGACGAGGAATAAAAGGGCGCAGAAAAATTGTTTGCTGCGATCGCGCCTGCTTTAACAAATCTGGAGCCTGAACCACCTGAAGCCGCACTAAATTGAGCAAGAGCAATACCATTGCCCCCAGCAACACCGCCCACACGATAAATAATCGACGCAGGCTGGGTTTAGCGTGCGCAGTACGTAGACGCTCCATGAGCCTCGCTGCTCTGGATGTACCATGGCATGAGTCTAAAAGCTCTAATGCGACGCGAGAAGAAGTTTCCCTCAAGTCCGATAGAAGATCCGAAAGCGTACCAGAATAACCTGAGCCATTGGATCGAATAGACCCAGATGGATGTTGCTTTGGATGCGCCAACCGCGAATTCTTAATGGGTCTACCCCGCTTCACCATTCGTTTGAGCTCCTTGCTGTTCACCCCTCATTCGTTCAATAGCCTAGGGGCGCGGTCCCTTTAGAGTCAGCCTCTACACCCGAGGGCGGTGCTTGAGGAGAGGCCGTAGCCACACTCCCTTGGCTAGAAGCAGGTGTCAAGAAAATCATTTTATCTGGACTTTGCGGCGTTAATACTGTCCCTGGACGATTGCCCTGTTTGGCAATTTGATCCTTCAGCATTTCTTTGTTGGTGGTAAGTTGCCGCTCGTTGCGTCGAAGGGTTTCGAGATGCTGGTACTCTTTTCCCCACACCTGCTGAGAATAAACTGTCCAGCCATATACGGCCAATACAGAGCCTGCCAGCGCAAATGTAGCGACAACCGATGCCCGCTGCACCATTAGTAGCGATCGCACCCACGTTGGAACAATGTCTTGCGACGGCAAACGCTTAACGCCAATTGGGCTGAAGGTTGCGGTGCGGCGAGCATCTAGAGCACTAGGGTAAACCTGAGAGTGGTTTGAAGCAGAGCGTTTGCGTCGAGACGACTTCAGCACAGCAGACATAAGCGTTACCAGCATTCCTATAGCAGTGAAACCAATCCACCCTGGATCGAAGCGTCAGTATTACGGAGACAGCCCGAGCACTGCCACAAACGCCCTTTATTGTATCGACAGACTTGCAAAGTGTACCGAAAATTTAGGAATCTGATGATTAGCCGAGCGGTAGAACCAATCGACTCATGAGTCGTCCGTCTTCTAGTTTGTAAAGGTTGAATTCTGCACCCAGTTGCTTCATCAATGACTGACAGATGGCGAGATGCAGACCAGGCGATTTGTCAATCATAGACGGGGCTAATAAATCAACAGCTCTGCCCGTTTCTAAGTCTTCAATTAAACGCGGCTCAATCGTTCCATCATCGGTGATCGAGACTTCTACGCAGCGTGAATCTAGAGGACGACACCAAATATCGATGCGTCCGCCAGGGTGCGATCGCCCACCCGCGAGTAACAGCAGTTCATACAGCACGAGTTCGATTTTAGTGATGTCCCCGGTGATCATCGGGTTCGTCTCGTTGTGAACCTGTGACCAGAGTTGTCGCTGTTTAATCAGATGATCGACGCGATCGAGGGCGCGACGGAGCAGACTGATCAGTGGTACAGTGTCCGTTCGCTGGGCCAATTGCCACTGTTCATCACGAATCACGGCATTAATTGGTACGATCTCATCCTCCATCTGTCGGAGAATCTGCTGCTGACGAGTTGCCATGAGCGGATCGGGATGCGGGCTAGGAATTTCCTTCAGTCGCTTCACACTAGATTTGACGGTTCGATGCAGATCTTCTAGACGGCGATGCTTGTACCAACTGAGACGCTCCAAGCGATCGCGCTGAGTCTTTAAGCTTTCAGACAGCATCAGGTAGCGCCGCGACCAGGCAAACTGACTCACCAAAATCGTCAAGGCAGCGACTTGACGATCAAGCCACTGGCGCTCTAAAACATCTACCACAATCAGCACGGCCGATGGCTCATGCTCACTTGCCGTTCGCAGCGCCATCACCAGGAGTTGTCCGGCATCTGGTACATTCAGCCATTGACGAGTTTCAGCCGGGATATCGTCGATCGAAAGTGGCAAAATGCCATCGTGGGCAAGGGCGCGATGCATCAACACATCTGTTTCAAGAGACACCTTCAAGACAGGATTGCAGCTAAAGCTTGGATCGGTTTCAATCGATTGCATTAACCGTCCGGATTGTTTGCCGGGAAACCACGACACGAGGAGAGCGATGGGGGCTTGCAGGACTTGAGCAATATAGTGCAGAGCAGAGCGTTCTAATAGATCTAAATGCTGAGTTTGTTGAATCGACGCCAGCCCCCACTGAACGGTTTGATAGATCTTCTGCTGTTGTTCATATTGCCGTTGCAGTTGCCACTGCCGCAACATTAAGCCGATTTGCCGCGCCACGGCTTGAGTCAATTCGCCTTCGGGTTCACTCCACGATCGGGGAGCGTCATGGGCAATAATCAGTAATCCTTCTACCGATTGTTCAGGAGCCGTGTTACAGACCAACAGCGATCGCACGCCTAAACCAAGCAAGGTATCGCGCCATGCTGCCAAGCGTAAATCCTCTTCCAGGTTCTCGATGGCGATCGCGCCTTGTTTGCGCTCTAACATGTCCCAATCAATTGGACTGAGACTGCCCAGCATCGTTGTTAGTGTCCGTCGGTTCTTGGGATGGCTCTGATAGCAAACCTCAAAATGTCCCTGCTCTCGGTCATAGAATAGGGCGAGAAAGCGATCAGTGCGGAGGCGTTTGCCCACTAGCTCTGCTGCATTCTTCAGGGTAACTTTCCAATCGCTCGTGTCATAGATCGAGTGAGCAATTTCAGCCGTCAATGCCTGATCGAGCCTCGTCTGCTCAATCAGTGTCTCCATACCTTCGAGCGGAGCGACCAAGGCGATCAGTTGGGCAGCTCCTCGAATAAAATTTTTCTCCCCTTCTTGCCAAATTCTGGCGTCGCTGCCTTCGGCGGCAAGAAAGCCTAGGAGTTCGTTGCGGTAAAGAATGGGTGCAGCCAACAGCGATCGCGCTTTGATGTTCTGCATTAAGCGGCTCGTGGCATCAGCTCTGAGCGAACTCGTCGCTTCTCCAATGGACACGACTTGGTCTGCCATCAGAGCCTGGTAGAAACTACTCATCTCCTGCACCGTCATTCCCGAAATGGGCTGGTGTTCGTTCAGTATTCCCTCGGAGTTTGGCGCTAGGCGAGTGGCGGTTTTTTGGGTCGTCACTCTCCGCCAGAAATAGCGACGTTGGCGCTCAAACCAGTACACACTGGTGCGAGTGGGCTGAATGAATTGATGAGTACTATCAACCACAGCATCGAGACGCTGACCCAGATTAGAGCGCGATCGCAGTTGAGCCAGTAACCGCAGGAGTGGCTCATCTAGCTGCTTGATTTGCTGTCGTTGCCATTCTGTTTCAACCGCATCTAACGCACTGGCTAAGCCGCCCAACACCATCGACAGCAAGGCTTTATCTTCGGTTTTAGGAAAGTTTCCCCACAACCGCGATCCCAGCATTGCCACACCAAAGCACTTCTCCTGATATGAGATCGGGAACATCATTGTGCCTTGAATGCCAGATCGCTGAGCTAATTTGCGCCACTCGTTCGCTCGAACTTCTTCTCGCAGATCAGGAAAGGTGAGCGGACGTTGCTGCATCACGATTTGCTCTAGCACGTCGCCTGACGTGAGCGTGAGGCGCTGCCTTAGCAACGGCGCATCACCGCCTAAAGGACTGACCCCGCCTTTGCCAGAAAGCCGTCCACTGACGCGATCGTAGAGTCCAATCCAGATCAGATCGTAGCTAAATTCAGCTTTGAGATAGGCCAAGACTGCATCGACAAGCGCATCAGTGGTTGTTCCTTCACGTAGAGTCTGCAACACGTGTCCCAAGGTAACGAGGTGCTGGTCATAGGCGGTTGGCTCTTTTGTCTGACCCATAGGATCTGGCGGTTAAAACTAGCGATAGCGGTGCAACTTTTGGGCAATGCAATTGGGCAATGCAACGAAAAAGAGACGAAAACGCTCGTACTCCTGGCTTAGAGTGCCCTGGAAGGGAGTGAGATGCGCTATGGTGATTTTTGGGTTCGTGAGTTGCGATCGCAAGACTGAGGTTCTGTTGGCTGATTTGTATCGAGCAATTGTGCGTCCGGTTCTATTTTCAGGAGTGAACGCTGATCCAGAATGGTTGGCTCAGCAAACGCTGCGATCGCTCAGTTGGTTTAACACCAATTCTGCTCCGAAGCGCTGGGTGCGATCGCGACTGGATCGGCTCTATGGCTTTCAGAATGCTCGGCTGGAGCAGACGCTGTGGGGACAGGCGTTCTCAAATCCGATTGGACTGGCGGCAGGATTTGATAAAGATGGCGTAGCCGCCAATATTTGGTCAAATTTTGGCTTTGGCTTTGCAGAAGTCGGAACAGTCACGCTTCATGCTCAGCCCGGAAATCCGCAGCCTCGCTTGTTTCGCTTGCCAGAGGATTTCGCAGCACTCAACCGCATGGGCTTCAACAACCAAGGCGCAGCCGCCCTAGCAGAGCGATTGATACATCGAAAGGGCGCATTTCCGGTTGGGGTGAATCTAGGGAAGTCGAAGATCACGCCGTTAGAAGACGCCGCAGAGGATTATTTAGGAAGTTTTCGGCTGCTGAAAGAATTAGGAGATTATTTTGTCGTCAATGTTAGTTCTCCCAACACACCGGGACTACGATCGCTGCAAGCAACCGATCAGCTAGAACCAATTTTGTCTGCCTTACAACAGGAAAATAGCGCTGCCAAGCCGCTTCTCATCAAAATTGCGCCTGACTTAGATTGGGCAGACATTGCTGATGTGGTGAATCTAGCTCAGCGCTATGCTCTGTCAGGAATCATCGCGACGAATACAACGATCCGTCGCAATGGATTGAAAACGGCGACGATCGCGGCAACCGGGAAACCCGTCACAGAAGAAGCAGGCGGCATTAGTGGTATGCCAGTGAGAGCGCGATCGACCGAAGTGATTCATTTCATCTACAAACAAACGGGTGGCAAGCTGCCGATTATTGGTGTCGGAGGTGTTTTCACTCCAGACGATGCCTGGGAGAAAATCGCGGCAGGGGCAAGTCTCGTTCAAGTTTACACAGGCTGGATTTACGAAGGCCCTGGCATGGTTCGCCGTATTCTTCAAGGCTTGGTGCAGAAGCTAGACCAGCACGGAATAACTTCAATCGGAGACGCGATCGGGTTGGCTCACCATTAACCGTTCATCACCATTAACCGTTCATCATTGACATCAGGGTAACTTCCCAGACGAGCTGCGGCTGGACGTAGGCTAGCAGGTATTTTCGAGCATCTTCGAGCAATTGGAGCGCGGTTGCACTACCTGATTGTGACCAATACACCTGCTGGAGATAGTCCACTAGCCACAACTGCGCGTCACTGTCTAAGGTTTTCGCGATCGCGCGGGCAAGACTCAATGCCTCCCGCAATGTCCGAGGCAACGTCAGCGCTGAGAGCAAGTCTGGTGGAATCGTTTCGAGTTTTTGACGATGCGCGATCGCAGCTCCAGGACTCCCTTGCGCCAGGGCTAAAATTTGCGGCTGAGACAAAATCTCTTCCTGTCCCACTTGCCGCAGAACTTGCGTCATCGCAACGGGATCTAGGCGGTAAAAGGGAATGCGCTGGCAGCGAGAAACGAGCGTTGGTAGCAGCGCTTCGACACTTGGAGCGAGCAAAATAATCGTTGCTTTTCCAGGTTCTTCTAAGGTTTTAAGGAGCGCATTCGCCGCCGATTCGGGCATGGTTTCGGCAGCATCGATGACCACCACCGATCGGGGCGCTTCCATTGGCGGACGACCAAGGAACTGCGTAATTTCTCGAATCTGCTCTAGCCGTACCATCGGCGGAGTTTTGCGTTTTAGCCCTGCTGCGTCTGCCTCAATCGGAGAGAGCCGTTTGCCTTGGTAAAGATAGGTCGGCTCGACCCACAACAAATCAGGATGATTTCGTGCCGTGATGCGGTGCTGAAGGGAGGGCGCGATTGACAGTCGAGGCGATGGAGACAACAAAAGTTTCAAGAAGCATTGAGCCGCTAAGCGTTTGCCAATGCCCGAAGAACCCGCGAAAAGATAGGCGGGCGCAACGCGATCGCGAGCAATGGCTTGTGCCAGCAGTTCCACGGCTTGGGGTTGTCCGATCAGAGGAGCAAAGACAGACATACAGAAACAGACAGAGATTGAGAGAAGCGTATTCAGTGTAGCGCTACGAATCAATGTCTACGAATCAATGTCTACGAATCAACGTCTACGAATCAACGTCATAGCTGGCAAGGTTAAACCACTGCGTCAAGGAATGATTTAAAACAGACTCAATGCGTTCAGCCACCTGAAGCTCACTGCCTCTTGCATCGACTTGAATAAAACGCTGTGGCTCCGTCTGAGCCAGATGAGCAAAGCCTTGACGGACTCGCTGATGAAAATCGAGGTCGGCTTGCTCGATGCGGTCAGGTTTCCCTGTGCCGGAGGCATCGCGCTTGCCGCGCTGTTGCATTCTCGCTAATCCTGTTTCTACATCCAGATCCAGCCAAATCGTCAGATCGCTTTGTAGATCTTGCGTTGCAATTTGATTCAGTTGATCAATGAGCGTCAGATCCAATCCTCGACCGTAACCTTGATAGGCGATCGTAGAATCTGTGTAGCGATCGCACAGAATTAGATCGTTTTCTTCTAAGTGAGGCCGCAAAAATTGCTCGACATGCTGAGCGCGATCAGCCGCATAAAGTAATAATTCTGAGCGATCGTGGATTGGTTCTTTTGTAGGACTTAGAAGCAGCTGCCGAATGCCAATGCCTAGCTGAGTTCCGCCCGGTTCGCGAGTCAAAACTAAATCTTTGATCAATCCTTTTTGCTGAAGTGTTGGCAGCCACCGACTTTGCAAAAGCCACTGGCGCGATCGTTCAAGCTGAGTCGTCTTTCCACACCCTTCTGTTCCTTCAAAAACAATGAATTTACCAGTCATGTTAAGTTCTCAATTCGCCTTCAAGAAACTATCCCACACAATGCAGAATCCGGTATAAAGGTCGTAGGGTTTCTCTCTGTGACTAGAACACTACTGTCTATTTTCTCTACGCAGGGGGACGACAGACACGTATGATAAAGATTCATTTGTTGCACGCTTAGGGTTAGTTATGGCTCGTTACACCTGTCTCTTTACACTTGGCGCTTCGCTGGAAAATCTGATTCCGCTGCTGAACGAAACCCTCCAGTCGTGCAATCTCAACGTGATTTACTCCAATGCCGATTATATTATGGCGAAGGAAATTCCGGGGAAAATTCCCTTTCCCAAGCTCGTCACAGTCGAAGTGCTAGTCGATCGCACAACGGCGACAGATCAAGAAGTAAAAGTAAATTTGGTCAGCAAAAACGAAGAGTTACCGCTCCAGGTGGATAACCACTGTCATCAGATGTTTGATGTTGTCACAAAAGCGATCAGCGAAGACAAAAACTGGCGACTGATCGAAACGGTAAGATGACTCGCAAGGCATTGGGTTAGAGAGTTAACTGGCATTGTATTGCCCCTACCTATTGTCTGATATCCCTTATCTAAATGGGGGACGCCACTTAGGAACATCAATCGTTCAGTCAAAGAATTAAGGATTTGAAAGATCAAAAATTTATAGAGGCGTGTCCCGCTTACGCCTCGCCCGAGCGCGAAGGCTCGTGAGATTAATCCTCAGGATCGCCCACCATATTTGGGCTAATCAGGGTAATGTCAAACTCGTCAGGTGGCACGGTCAAGACAGCATCGCGCTTTAGTAAGTAGTAAATCGCTCGAACCTGCGGGCCAAACACCACTTCATCTTCATTCCGCAGGTCATACTGCTGAAGCTTGCGACCATTGATCAGCAGCCCATTCGCGCTGGGCTTTCCTTTGAGGTTGCCATCTACGATTCGGTAATAGTAAGTCCCATCTTCGTTGGGCAACTGCAACAGCGTTGCGTGACGACGAGACACAAATTGTGACACCAACCGAATGTCACACTTCGGATCTCGCCCAATCGAGTACACAGGCGCGTCTAAGACAAATTCTCGGCGTCCTTTATCGTCTTCGATAATCAATAAGTGATTCTGGTGGGGTTCTGAGGGCATTGAAACTCAATAGGGGTAATGAGCGACAGTGAGGAGAATCTGCAACCTACCTAAGATAAAATACCCGATCGCAAGTTGAAAGATTCAGTACTAGTACTTTGTTCGGAGCAGTTTTAAGGAAGATCAGGACTGTTCTTTAGGATAGATGACCGACTGCATCCTAACAGAGTTTCAGCGATCTACGCATACGTAAGTTTAGGCATGAGAAAGAACGGACGCTTGCGTTAGCGTTAACGCAAGGAGGGATGAGAAGAGGAAAAGGATTGCCTGAGCAACAAAGAATTGGTGACGACGCTAACAGAGCTAAATGCCATGAATGCACCTGCTGCCGCTGGGCTGAGCAACAGTCCTAGCGAGGGAAGCAGTACACCTGCAGCAATCGGAATGCCTAATAAATTATAGGCAAATGCCCAAAACAAGTTCTGCCGAATTTTACGAAACGTCGCACGACTAAGGCGAATCGACTCCACCACATCGCTTAAGCGATCGCGCATCAAAATAATGCCAGCCGTCTCGATCGCAACTTCTGTTCCCGACTTTAGAGCGATACCCACGTCGGCCTGTGCTAAAGCAGGCGCATCGTTTATGCCGTCACCCACCATGCCAACGCAATGCCCTTGAGCTTGCAGTTCGGCAATTTTGGCCGCTTTGCCGTCAGGCAGGACTTCTGCCAGCACCGAATCGAGGTTAAGCTCTGCCGCGATCGCATTTGCGGTAACGCGGCGATCTCCGGTCAGCAAGATCACCCGAAGCCCCATTGTTTTCAGCGCTTCTATGGTTGCTTTGGCATCGGTTCTAAGCGTGTCCTTAACGGCAATTAGCCCGACGAGTGATGAGGATAGCGCAACATAAACAACGGTTTTGCCTTGGGCGGCTAAAGTAGTAGCTTGACCCTGAACCGCTTGAGGCACATCCACTTGATGCTGCTCAAGCCAAGCGGCAGTTCCTAGTAAAACGGGTTGAGAGGTTCCATCCAACCAAACGTTGGCGGAAACCCCAAATCCTGCCTCAGTATAAAAATCTTGAGCAGTTAGGAGCGATAAGTTTTGCGCTGTCGCCGCTTGAGCGATCGCTTGAGCTAAGGGGTGACGAGTTCCACTTTCAACGGTTGCAGCAAGTTGAAGAAGCGGTACACCATCGCTGAAGGCAATCGAGTCTGTGACCATCGGCTGTCCGCTAGTGAGGGTTCCAGTTTTATCAAAAACGATTGTATCGAGATGATGAACCTGCTCTAAAACGTCTCCTCCTCGAATCAGTAAGCCCCGCTCGGCTCCGATGCCTGAGCCAACCAGAATGGCGGTCGGTGTGGCAAGGCCGAGAGCGCAGGGACAGGCGATTACCAGCACCGCGATCGCGAGCTTTAAGCTCAGCAGCAGGGGCGTGGGATGTGGGGTATAAGAGGCAGAGACATGCATCATGGCATGTTCTGCCCCCAGCAACGAATAGTTGGAGTGCATCAACACCTCTGACCAGAGGTGCGAGCCGACAAAGAACCAGAACAGAAAGGTCAGCGTCGCGATCGCCATGACGCCGTAGGTGAAATAGCCTGCAACGGTATCGGCTAGTTTTTGAATCGGGGCTTTGCGGGCTTGAGCCGATTCTACTAACCCGATGATTTTAGCGAGGGTAGTATCTTGTCCAGTGCGAGTGACGCGCAGTGCGATCGCGCCCGATTGATTGAGCGTTCCTGCCGCGACGAATTCTCCAGGCTGTTTCTGAACTGGAACGGGTTCACCCGTGAGCATCGATTCATCAACTGTGGTTTGTCCTGCCACAACTTCGCCATCGACCGGAATTTTTTCTCCAGGCAGGACTTGTAGCCATTCCCCAAACCGTACATGTGCGATCGGCACTTCGATCGGAGTTTGAGTTGCTCCGGCTCCTTGGGCAATCAATTTAGCAGACTGAGGCTGGAGGGCAAATAGCGCTTGCAGAGCAGACGCGGCTCGACCTCTTGCTCGTTGCTCTAGGGTGCGTCCTAACAAAATGAAGCCGACCAGCATCACAGGCTCATCAAAAAAGCATTCCCATCCTAACTGCGGAAACAAAAGGGCAACTAGGCTAGCAGTGAAGGCTGTGATCGTGCCTAGGCTTACTAAGGTGTTCATATTAGGCGCGTTGCGACGCAAGCCTTGCCAACCGTCCACAATCATCGAACGTCCGGGAAAGGCTAATGCTGCCGCCGCTAAGCCGCAATGAAACCAAATATTGCCGAGTCCTGGAATCAGGATTCCGGTGAGTTGGTTGAGATGTCCAATCGTTGAAAATATCAGTAAGAGAATTGCGATCGCGAGTCGTCGATTTTGCTGTTGATGCTCTTGCTGTCGCCGCTCGCTAAGATCGACGGCCTCAGACTGACCTTCTGGCGACCTTGGCTGACTCGGAAATCCAGATTCTGTTAAGGCATCAGCAAGACTAGCTGGATCGACGCTCGGCTCGCATTCGACCGTAGCCAGTTCTGTCACTAGATTTACAGTCGCGCTCAGAACACCGGGTTGCTGGGTCAATTGTTTTTCAACCGCGCTAACGCACCCCGCGCATTTCATCCCCGTCACATCAAGCGTGACGGTCTCGGTTGAGGATGGCTTCTCTTCTGTTGCGATTGACAAGAGGTTCTCAGGCAAAATGTCAGGCTCCACACAAGCGTCTATCTTGAGCGTAGATGATGTTTCGCCATATTGACGCGCGATCGCCAACTTTTCTACTGATCATTAACGCGATCGTCTAATGTAAATCGTAAAATTGGCAAAATTTGAAACTCTTGCTAAGGATTTTTGAAACTTTATATTTGCGGCTTGAATGCGCGAATACGGCAATGGCAGAGGAACTTCAGCCCAATCCACAGGTCAGTTTTTTAGAGGATGTTTGAGAAGTCTGGTAAACAGTAAAAAAGCTCACTCAGTGTAAGC